>DROK01000043.1 GCA_011321895.1 Thermodesulfatator atlanticus | reverse complement strand
GGGTTTGGCCGGATTGGACGCGCGGTATTTCGGGCTCATTTAAAATACCCCGAATTTAAAGAGATAGAGATCGTAGCCATAAATGATCTTACTGATACACGCACTTTGGCCCACCTTTTGAAATACGACTCTGTCTTTGGCACGTTACCCCATAAGATCGAATACACCGAAAATTCGCTAATAGTGGACGGGAAAGAAATCCGGGTCTTTTCTGAACCGGAACCCGGGAAGATCCCCTGGGGCGAGGTCGGGGCGGAATACGTGGTGGAGGCCACCGGCCGTTTCACGGATGGTAACCTGGCCCGGGCCCACCTGGAAGCCGGGGCCAAAAAGGTCATCATTACCGCTCCGGCCAAAAACGAGGACTTTACCGTGGTCTTGGGGGTAAACGAAGACGATTATGACCCCTTAAACCACCACGTGGTCTCAAACGCGTCTTGCACCACCAACTGTCTGGCCCCGGTGGCCAAGGTTTTACTGGACCATTTTGGCATCAAACGCGGTCTGGTGACCACGGTGCACGCCTATACCAACGACCAGCGCATCCTTGATTTTCCGCACAAGGATCTGCGTCGGGCCCGGGCGGCGGCGGTGAACATGATTCCTACCAAAACCGGCGCGGCTGCGGCGGTGGGTAAAGTAATCCCCGAGCTTCAGGGCAAATTTGACGGGCTGGCGGTAAGGGTGCCCACGCCGGACGTTTCCTTGGTAGACCTGGTAGCGGAATTAGAAAGGGAGACCACGGTCACCGAGGTGAACGAGGCCTTAAAGGCGGCCCAGAGCAGGTACTTGGGTTACACGGAAGAACCGCTGGTTTCCACGGATTTCTTGGGCAACCAGCATTCGGCCATCGTGGACGGCCTTTGTACCAGGGTCATCGAGGGTCGCATGGTCAAGGTTATGGCCTGGTATGATAACGAATGGGGTTATTCAAACCGGGTACTGGACCTTATCCTCTATATGGAGTCCAAAAAGGTATAATTAAGGGGGCGTTTGCCCCCTCTTAATCTCTTTTCTTCTGGGGGTTTGATGAAGCGGGCAGAAGATTTTACCTCCCAGGCCTTAATCGCCAACCTTCGTGAGACCGCCGTCAAGGATTTCCCGATTCCAGAAAAACACTGGGTCCTTTTAGAGGTAGTAGTTGGTTACCAAGGCCTTGAGAAGCAGGCGGTAGATCTCATTCGTGAGATAAATCACCCCTACCGCAATCCCCGCCTGGTTATCGCGGATCTGCGCTCCTTTATGCTCAAAAATTTCCGGATCATCATGCACCACGAGCGGGGCAGGGAGGCCTTCCAGACGGCCCTGGAAATCCTTTTCCGTTTGCTTGAGGAGGCTTCTCAGGAAGAGATTTTGCGCCAGGCCGCCGAGGCGATCGAGGCCTTACTTGAAAAGGCGGTTTCGGCCTTAAGTGGAGAGGCCTTAAAGGCCTTCTTGCCGGTCTTGGCCTGGGCCTTTGAGGAATTGAAAAGGCTTCCACCGGAGAAATTTTTCTATTTTCTAAGGGGTTATTTTTCTTTCAAGAGGTTTGCCAAAAATCTTATCAGCAAGGCCGGCGAGGATTGGCCCCTTTCTTTCCTGTTTGATTTTCTGTCTTTTGTTTTGCAAAGGACCTATGAATTCTGGCTCTCACAACCCGACCCCAGCCAGTGGCTGGCGGAGGAGTGCGCTTGCTCCCTGGGAGAGGCGGTACGGGAATACTTTCGTTTGATCAAACCGGTAGCCCATGATTCTTTAAGAGAATATCTGGGCCGTCTGCAAACCATCTCCTCGGCGGCGCTTTCTCCCTATGAGAAGATAAAGGCCCTTTTGGAACTCCCTGATTACCTGGATTTGGTACGTTTTTACAAAGAGTTACCGGAAAAGGTGGCCGCCCTTTCCCGGGATACCACCCCGGATGACCCTTTTCATAACGTAAAGATCATCTTTCTCTTCCGCATTGTAGAAACCCCCGGCCTGGCTCCCATCCATGAAGACGCCTTGCGGGAGATCAACCGGGAACTGGTGCAGATGATCAGGCGGGAGCCTTCGGAAAAGCTTGACGATTTCATTACCCGGACCTTCTCCCTCCTCAAAAAGAATATCCGGCATTATCCCTGGACGGCGCTGCAATGTATCCGCAACATGGGTTTTGAGATACTTGACCGGGGGGACCCCAGGCTGGCAGAGCTCTTTTTGGAAGAAGTGGTCAAATTCGGTTTTCAACCCCCTGAGATCAGAGGGGTTGACCGGGAATGGCACCTGATCTGTAACCCGGCCCATCTCCTCAACGTTCGTACCTGGCTTGATATCATCGCCCACCACCCCAAGTGGTGTACCACCCTTCTTTCCGCCCTGATCATCAATTTGAAACTGGCCGGGACCTGTATCCGTGATACGGATCTCTTCCAGAAGGACGTCTCAAAGCTTTTAAACAGCGAGATTGAGCCGGTATATAACCTGGTCAAACAGTTCTGTCGTATTTTGCCTGTCTATTATCATGAAATCGGGGCGGAGGGGCTCTTAAGGGACGTCTCTACCGAGCTTGATGAAATTCACGCCCGCAAAGACGAATTAATCCATTTCCTGCGCAAACAAAGCCACGTGGAGAGTTCCAATCTCATCATCGATTTTATCGAGGCCATTATTTCCTTCTGGCTTACTAAAGATAAGACTCCCCTAAGGCCTTACATTCCCCCTGAGCTATACGAACGGATTCAGGTAAGCGGGCCTTACGTGGACCACGTTCACGCGATCATGAAGGCCCTTTTTGCAAAGGCCTCCGTTTCTAACGTCAAAGACCTCCTGGCCCTTAAAGAAGAGGAGTTGAAAGGGCTGCTGGCGGAAATCCCCGCCCCGGAAGAAGAAAAAAAGAGGGTCTTTCTCCTCATCAAAATGTACCAACTTGAGGTACAGAAATATAGTTTCAACCTTTACGAACTGAAGTCCTATCTCGAACAGGCCAAAAACTGGGGGTTTGAGGGCATAGACGACCTGCTCAAGGCCCTGGAAAACGAAGATCTGGAAGGGCGTCTGGCGGCAATCCTTGATTATCTGGAATATTTGCAGGGCATCATACTCTCTCCTGAAAAATTCAAGCCCCGGGAAGACATCTATTTCAAACGCCATATCGCCGCTGACATCCCTTCCATGTACGGCCGTTACCACGAAAAGAAATTTGACGCTCTGGGGCTTACCTTTCGGCTGGAGGCCCTGGCCAATACCTATTTTGAAGAACTGGTGGCCTCGACAGAGATACCTTTTATAACCCGTTCGACCTTCTTTGAGATCATAAAGATCCTTCATTATTTCCGGCGGGCCCTTCAAATCGAAGGTATAAGCTCTAAAAAATTCAACACCTATCTCAATCTCCTTAAGGCCTCCCTCGACATGCGCCGTTTCACCTACACCCAGTATCTTGATATCTTCCGCGGGCTCTTGGAGGGGGTAAAAGACATCACCAAGGTGTATTACATCAGTCCCCACCGCGATAACCTGGCCATTATTCTGCGTCAGCTGGGACGCGAGCATTTACTCCCCAAGTATCTGGCGGGCCACGAAGATCTTTCGGATGAAGAGCTCTATCAGCGGGTTTCGGAAAGGTTTCTGCGGGATTTGATTGCCAGCGCCTTCAGCCTTCAGGCCCTGGATAATTTCGTGACCAAGCTTTACCGCACCCTTCTTGAGCAGCGGGAAAAGCTCTCGCAGGCCGATCTTGATCTCCTCATGACTTACGACCCGGCCCGGGCCCTTTGTCCCCTTTACAAACCCAATTCTCTTACCCAAGACCTGATACACCTGGGCAACAAGGGTTACAATCTCTATTTGCTGGCCACCTTAGGGCTCCCTGTCCCCCCTGGTTTTATCATCACCACCGAGGTGTTTCGTTGCTACCGGGTGATAAAAAAATATCAGGCCACCTACGAAGACCTGTTGCGCCAGATAAAAGACGCCCTTTCTTTGGTGGAAGAGCAGACGGGGAAACGTTTCGGAGATCCGGAAAATCCCCTTCTCCTTTCCGTAAGAAGCGGGGCTGCCATCTCCATGCCGGGGATGATGGCCACGGTTTTAAACGTGGGTAGCAACCTGGAAATCGTGGAAGGGCTGGCGCAGAGGACTGGCAATCTCTGGTTCGCCTGGGATACCTACCGGCGTTTTGTCCAGAGCTGGGGTATGGCCCACGGGCTGGAACGGGAGATCTTCAACCGTTTGATGCGGGAACACAAATCCCTCTACGGGGTGAAAAAGAAGAGAGAATTTACCGGGGAACAGATGAGGGAGTTGGCCCTGAAATACCGGGACACGGTGATAGCCAAAGGGATTCCCATCACCGATGACCCGTGGGAACAGCTTTTGATTTCTATCGAGCTGGTCCTTTCCTCCTGGAATTCTGAGAAGGCCCGGGCCTACCGCCAGATTATGGGAGTATCCGACTATTGGGGCACGGCGGTGTGCGTGCAGGCCATGACCTTTGGCAATATCTCTTTGGAAGCGGGAACCGGCGTGGTCTTTACCGCCCCACCGCTGGGCAAGCTTTCCCGGGTGGCCCTCTGGGGAGACTATACCCCTGGTAATCAGGGAGAGGATATCGTTTCCGGGCTTGTGACCACCTATCCCATTTCCATCGAACAGAAGAAGAGGGAAGGGCGGGAGGATGAGCCTTCTTTAGAAGAAAAATTTCCGGAGATATACCGGGCGCTTTTCGATATCGCCCAGGACCTGATTTACGATAAAAAATGGTCGCATCAGGAGATCGAATTCACCTTTGAGAGCCCCAAAAAAGAAAGCCTTTTTATCCTCCAGAGCCGCGACATGGTAACCAAAGAGGAAAGGCCGAGGGTGCTGGTCTTTGTCCCGACTCCGGAACTGGAGCGGTCTTTTGTGGGTAGAGGCATAGGGGTTTCCGGAGGCGCCCTTTCAGGCCGGGTGGTCTTCACCCTCGAGGATATCGAGAGGCTGCGTCGGGAAGACCCCGAGGCCCCTCTTATTCTACTGCGCTTTGACACCGTGCCGGATGACATCAAAGAGATCAGCGCGGCAGACGGCCTGCTCACCGCCCGCGGAGGGCAGACCTCGCACGCAGCTATCGTGGCCTCTCGCCTCAATAAGACCTGCGTGGTGGGCTACGAAAACCTGGTCATCTACGAAGACAAAGGTTACGCCCGCCTGGACGGGCATATTATTAAAAAAGGAGAATGGATAAGTATCGATGGTATGACCGGCCGCATTTATCTAGGACGCCACGAAGTAAGAGAAGCCACCGGCTTCCCGAGCGTTTTTTAAGAGGTTCAAAGTCCTTACCATCCGCTCGGGGATCCGATTGCCGGTCTTATCTTGAAAAAGTTTTTTTTCGTAGCCCATCACCCGGAAAATTGGCCTCTTCGAGGATATATCGGGCTTTCTCTTGAAGGGAAGTGGTTTCTTTGAAACCCACCGTAAAAAACGGGAAACAATCTATTAATGGGATCATCAAATAGTCGACATTTGTCTATTACACGTTACATGCCTGCATCAGCCCTTCAGTCATTGCGACCCCTCGACACATTTTTGAAGTGTCGAGGGGGAAGCAATCTCTGGAGATCGCTTCGCCGCTCACTTCGTTCGCGACTCGCGATGACCCTTCCCCCTTGTCATTGCGAGCGGAGCGGCAGCGGAGCGAAGCAATCTCGCGATGACTAACGTAGGGGCGTAATGACAACAAGTCGATTAAGCATGTCGGCTAAAAAATGCTCCCATTAATAAGAGCGTCTATAGGGCGGACATTATTTGGGATCCGTTCTCATTTTTAAGATCATATCGCCCTTGTTCATAAAAAGAGGCTTTTTTGCTG
>DROK01000042.1 GCA_011321895.1 Thermodesulfatator atlanticus | reverse complement strand
CGGTGGCCCTGGCCGCCAGAAGGTTCTCCCTCCCCTTGATCGAACTGCGCGCCGTTAGTAACCTCATCTCCGAACCAGACCTTGCTTGGGAGATAGAAGGAGCACTGTGGAAGCTAGGCCGGGCTCTCAAATGTCTTATCCAGAAACTATAAAGGTGGGGTTCTCGCCCTGCCCTAACGACACCTTTATTTTCGGTGCCCTGGCCCAGGGGCTTTTTACGCCACGCCTCAGATACGAAACCTTCATCCAGGACGTGGAAACCTTAAATGAGCTCGCCCTTGAAGGGAAACTTCCTCTAACCAAGCTGTCTTTTGGGGTTTTCCCTGCCGTAATTTCCACCTATGAGCTCCTGCCGGTGGGGGCGGCGCTCGGATTCGGCTGCGGGCCGCTTCTGGTGGCCAGGAAAAAGCCTGTCAATCTGGCCCGTATCCGTATGGCCGTACCGGGCCTGCACACCACCGCCTATCTCCTTTTGCGCTTTTATCTCCCTGAGCTCGGACAAGTGGTCCCCTTACGTTACGAAAAGATTATTCCCGCCGTGGTAAAGGGGGAAGTAGAGGCCGGGCTCCTTATTCATGAAGGTCGTTTCGTTTACCAGCAATACGGTCTGACCGCCCTGGTTGACCTGGGGAAATGGTGGGAAAAAGAGACCAGGCTCCCCCTGCCCCTCGGGGGCGTCTTTATCAAGAGGGACCTCCCTTACGAGATCAAAAGGGCCGTTTTGGCAGACCTGCGAGAAAGTCTCAACCTGGCCCGGAAAAACAAGGCGGCGCTCTGGGATTTTATCAGGGAAAACGCCCAGGAATTGAACCCTGAAGTCATAAACAAACACCTGGAGACGTTTGTTAACCATTATACGTACGATCTGGGAGAGCAGGGACGAAAAGCCGTAGAAGTCTTTTTGAAATGGTGCCAGAGCCGTGGTCTTTTAGAGGATCTACCCCAAAAATTTCTCTTTGACGGGGAGGCCGTTTGAACCTGTTACACCTCATCCTAACCGCAGGCCCGGTGGCCAAAGTCGTCCTGTTCATTCTGATAGTCTTTTCGGTGGCCACCTGGACGGTGATCTTTGTTAAATGGCGCCAGTTCAAAACTGCCGAGAAGGGCCTCAAAGAGCTCTCTTCCCTGGCGGAAAAAGGCCTTGATCTGGCAGATTTTGCCCACAAAATAAAACGCTACAAATTCAGCCCAGCCTGGAAGGTTACCCGGCTGCTCCTGGGGGAAGTGGCCCGTTTGCGCACCGAAGGGGCCTTACCTACCCGTAAGGAACTCTTTGCCCTCTGGCTGGAGATGTTTATCAAGCGTCTCAACCGCCAGCTCGCGGTGGGCTGCAGCCGCGAACTCCACCCATTGAAAGAAGGGCTCCCTTTTTTGGCCATCGTGGGCAACAGTGCCCCCTTTATCGGGCTTTTTGGGACGGTGTGGGGCATTATGTCAGCCTTCCAGCAGATCGGGCTTAAGGGCAGCGCCACCCTGGCCACGGTGGCCCCCGGGATAGCCGAGGCCCTCATAGCCACCGCCCTTGGCCTTTTCGCCGCCATCCCCGCCAGCATGGCGTACAATTTTTTCACCGTTAAGTTAGATTCCTTCGAAGAACGGTTAAACGAGCTGGGAGAGCTGGTCATCCTCCTGGTAGAAAAAGAGTTTATGCGGGAAATTTTGTGTGAGGGAGAACCCCTGTTTGACGAAGAAGAAGCACCTGAGTAATTTGGAGACAAAAAGGAGGCCTGCCCTTGGCATTGCCTGACAAACGTGGACATTTCGGCCCCTTTGGTGGGCGCTATGTGCCTGAGACCTTAATGCCTGCCCTTTTTGAATTGGAAGAGGCCTACCGCCGGTTCAAACGGGACAGAACTTTCAAAAAGGAACTGGATTTCTACTTGAAGACCTACGTTGGTCGCCCCACCCCCCTTTATCCCGCCCGGAAACTGGCCGCCACCTTGGGAGGCCACTTAAAGATCTACCTCAAGAGGGAAGACCTCACCCACACCGGAGCCCATAAGATAAACAACACCCTGGGGCAGGTCTTGCTGGCCCAAAAGATGGGCAAAAAACGGATCATCGCGGAGACCGGCGCCGGCCAGCACGGGGTGGCTACAGCCACCGCCGCCGCCCTGGTGGGCCTGGAATGTGTGGTTTACATGGGGGCCAAAGACACGGTACGGCAGGAGATGAACGTCTTTCGCATGGAGCTTTTGGGGGCCAAAGTGGTCCCGGTCTATTCGGGAACTCAGACCCTCAAAGACGCCATCAACGAAGCGATAAGAGACTGGGTCACCAACGTGGAAACCACCCATTATGTCATCGGTTCGGTGGTGGGGCCTCACCCTTACCCCATGATGGTGCGTGATTTTCAAAGCGTTATCGGGCGGGAAACCAGACGTCAGATCTTACAGAGCGAAGGCCGCCTGCCGGATATACTTATCGCCTGTGTTGGTGGAGGCTCAAACGCCATGGGCTTTTTCTTCCCCTTCGTAAACGACCAGTCAGTGCAAATGATCGGGGTGGAGGCAGCAGGCGCTGGGCTTGATACGGATAAACATTCAGCCACCCTCACCGTGGGGGAACCGGGCGTCTTACACGGCATGCTCACCTATCTCCTCCAGGATCAGGTGGGCCAGATAAAAGGGGCCCATTCCGTGGCCCCGGGGCTTGATTATCCAGGCGTGGGGCCGGAGCACGCCTTTTTTAAAGAAACCGGGCGGGCCACTTACGTCGCCGTGGATGATCAGGAAGCCCTTGCCGCCTTCCGCCTGCTTTCAGAAACCGAAGGCATTATTCCTGCCTTAGAAAGCGCCCACGCCGTGGCCTATCTCGTAAAAATCGCCCCCAAGCTACCCCCTAACACCATCGTGGTGGTTAATCTTTCGGGACGAGGGGATAAAGACGTGGCTGCGGTTCGCGAATATCTAAAAGGAAAGGGCGATGCGTAACGGAGCGCGAGCGGTAGAAGAAGCCATAAGAAAGGCCAATGAACGGGGAGAAGCCGCCCTTATCCCTTTTATCGAAGGGGCGGACCCTTCCCTGGAAGTCACCGCGGAACTCCTTTGGGCCCTGGAAGAGGCCGGGGCGGACGTAATAGAGCTGGGGTTCCCCTTTTCAGACCCCCTGGCAGACGGCCCTATCATTCAGGAAGCCGCCCAGCGGGCCCTGAAAAATAGACCCACTTTATCCGATTTTTTGGCCCTGGTGGAAAACCTGCGCCAAAAAGGCTTCAAGACCCCTATCGTAATTATGGGCTACCTTAACCCCTTTTATCGTTTTGGGCTGGAAAATTTCGCTAAACAGGCGCAAAAAGCCGGCCTAAACGGGGCCATCATCCCTGATCTCCCCTTGGAAGAGGCCAAACCCTGGCTAAAAATCGCTCGCCGTTATCAGTTGGCGGCGGTGATGCTGGCGGCCCCTACCACCCCGCCGGAGAGGTTGGCCAGGATTGCCCAAAACAGCAGCGGTTTCCTCTATTACGTCTCCGTCACCGGGATAACCGGGGCAAGAAATAAGCTTCCAGAAGATCTGGCCCTGAAACTGGACCTGGCCCGCGAACTTTCGCCGGTACCGGTAGGCGTAGGGTTTGGTATTTCTCGCCCGGAACAGGTGGCGCACCTCGCCAACTTTGCGGACGCCATCGTGGTGGGAAGCGCCATTGTCAAAATCATCGCCGCTCACCTCAAAAAACCCGCTTCCCTGGTTAAGGCCGTTAGAGATTTTGTAACGGAGCTAAAAGCCGCAACCAAAAGATAGGGAGTGTCTTTGGAGGGCAGAGAGAAAAAGATTAAATTTCCTTCCCGCTTCTCTAACCGCCACTGGTGGATCTTTCTCATCTTTCTGGTCGTAGTCTTTTTCTTTTTACAACTGGCCCGGCTGGAACCCCGGGTCGAAATCTCCTACAGCGAATTCAAGGCCCTGGTCAAGGCCAAGAAAGTCGACGACCTCATCATTGGGGACAGGTTTATTGAAGGAAAGCTGAAAGAAGGGGCCTCGGAAATCCTGGCCCGGGAAAGGAAAAGCCCGGTCAAATTGAAAAGCGATCGTTTTTTCACCTTGCGCTTAGAGGATCCGGAACTTATCCCCCTGCTTGACCGTCAGGGTCTCGCTTATAAGGCCGCCAAGGAGGCTTCCTGGCTAAAAGAAGTCTTATCCTGGGTCCTGCCCCTCCTCTTCTTTTTGGGCCTCTGGTTCCTGTTAATGAAGAGATTCGGCCCCCCGGAAGGGGGCCTGATGGGGGTGGCCAAAAGTAAGGCCCGCATCTACGTGCAGGATGAAATAGACGTCACCTTCAAAGACGTGGCCGGGGTAGACGAAGCGGTTGAAGAACTGCGCCAGATAATAGAATTCCTCAAAAATCCCCAGAAGTTCACGGCCCTCGGGGGAAAAATCCCCAAAGGAGTCCTCCTGGTTGGGCCT
The DNA here is from genome assembly GCA_011321895.1 of Thermodesulfatator atlanticus. Classification (GTDB taxonomy): domain Bacteria; phylum Desulfobacterota; class Thermodesulfobacteria; order Thermodesulfobacteriales; family Thermodesulfatatoraceae; genus Thermodesulfatator; species Thermodesulfatator atlanticus_A. Next base: position 9,121 of record DROK01000042.1, on the reverse strand, counting down.
CCGGGGACGGGTAAAACCCTGCTGGCCAAAGCGGTAGCGGGTGAGGCCGGGGTCCCCTTTATCTCCATCTCCGGCTCTTCCTTTGTGGAACTCTTTGTGGGCGTGGGGGCCGCCCGGGTAAGGGATCTCTTTAAACAGGCGGAAGAGAAGGCCCCCTGTATCATCTTCATCGACGAAATAGACGCCCTGGGCAAGGTACGGGGGGTGGCCCCGGTATCGGGGGTGGACGAAAGGGAACAAACCCTGGCCCAACTCCTGACGGAGATGGACGGGTTTGATTCCAAAAAAGGGGTCATTATCATGGCGGCCACCAACCGGCCCGAAATCCTGGACCCGGCCCTGCTGCGCCCGGGTCGGTTTGACCGCCATATCGTGGTGGACCGGCCGGACCTTAAAGGGCGGGAAGCTATCCTGAAAGTCCACACGCGCAAGGTCAAACTGGCTCCAGACGTGGATTTGCGGGTCATAGCCGCCAGGACCCCGGGCATGGTGGGGGCGGACCTGGCCAACGTGGTTAACGAAGCGGCCCTCCTGGCAGCCCGAAAGGGGAAAAACCGGGTAGAAATGGAAGATTTCGAAGAAGCGGTGGACCGGGTGATAGCTGGTCTACAAAAGAAAAATCGCTACATTTCCCGGCGGGAAAAGGAAAGGGTGGCTTACCACGAAGCCGGACACGCCCTGGTAGCCTCGGCCCTGCCCAACGCCGACCCGGTACACCGTATCTCCATCGTCCCCAGAGGGGTGGCCGCCCTGGGCTACACCCTCCAGCTCCCCACCGAAGACCGCTACCTCCTGACCCGGGCCGAACTCCTGGACCGGCTCTCGGTCTTGCTGGGCGGCCGGGTGGCCGAAGAAATCGTCTACGGCGAGGTCTCCACCGGGGCCCAAAACGATCTGGAGCAGGCTACCGAGATAGCCCGGGCCATGGTGATGGACTACGGGATGAGTGAGAAACTTGGCCCCCAAACCTTTCGCAAGAGGGAAAGTCTTTTCCTGGAACCCATGTGGCGCCACCGGGAAGACATCAGCGAAGAGACCGCCAGATTGATCGATCAAGAAGTGGCGGCCCTTATCAAAGAGGCCCACGCACGGGCCCAAGAGATTCTCTCCAAGAACCGGAAACGCCTGGAACTCCTGGCCCGAACCCTGCTCGAAAAAGAAACCATAGAAGGGGAGGAGTTGAAAAAGCTCCTCGAGCTTGAGCACGAAAACCATGACGCCTAAAGCCCTAGCGCCTGAATTTAGCCAGATCCTGGCCCAGGAATCCCCCATGACCTTTGCCAGATATATGGAACTTTGCCTTTATCACCCGACTTTCGGCTATTACGCCCGGGCCCCCAAGATCGGCAAAAAGGGAGACTATTTTACCGCCCCTACCATCCACCCGGTGTTTGGCGCCGCCGTGGCCAAACAGATCATAGAAATCTGGAAATTGTTAGGGAAACCCAAAGACTTCGTCGTCCTCGAAGCCGGGGCCGGAGAAGGCTATCTGGCCCTTGACATCCTGAACTTTCTTTCTTTAGAAGGGCTTGGTTTCTCTTATTTTATCCTTGAGCCCTTTGAGGCGAACCGTAAACAGCAGCAGATCAAGCTAAAAGATCATCCCGGGGTCAGCTGGTTTAAGAGCTGGGAAGAGATCCCTCCTTTCGTAGGAGTCTTTCTTTCCAACGAATTGTTCGACGCCTTCCCCGTCCACCTCATCGAAAAGACCCCTGACCATGATCTCAAAGAAGTTTACGTCATAAAGGAAGGGGACCTCCTTGGTGAGGAGCTAAGCGGCCTTTCCCAACCGGAGATCCTCACCAGGGTCCTCCCTTACGCCAATTACTGGCCAGAGGGTTACCGGACCGAGGTGTGTCTGGCCTATGGGCCCTTTTTGAAAGAAGTGGCCAAGAAACTCTGCCGGGGGGCTTTGATCACCTTTGATTACGGTTATAGCCGGGCTGATCTTTACCACCCGGACCGCCGCCAGGGCACCTTGCTCTGCTTCAAAGAACACCGGGTTTTTGACAACCCTTATCTCCTGCCCGGGGGCTGCGACCTCACCACCCACGTAGATTTTACGGCGCTAAAAGAAGAAGGAGAAAAACTGGGCCTCTATCCCGTGGGGTTTACCACCCAGGCCGCTTTTCTGGTGGGGCTGGAGGTGGAAAAATTGCTTGCCCGGATCGGCCGGAATACTCCCCGCGACGTAGAGGCCTTAAAACTATTGCTCCTTCCCCAAGGATTGGGCATGAGCCACTGGGTGCTGGTTCAGGGGCGGGACCTGCCCCTTGAGGTCAAGCTTTCCGGGTTCAGTCTCAGTAACCGTTTGAATATTTTATGAAAAAGCCCGTCTTCCAGGTCGAAAAAACCTGTCCTGATTCTGCCGCCCGCACCGGTTTCCTCTTCACCAGAAGGGGGGTTGTCGAGACCCCGGTCTTTATGCCGGTGGGTACCCAGGCCACCGTCAAAGCCCTGGCGCCGGAAGAAGTAGCGGCCCTGGGGGCCCGGATCATTCTGGCCAACACCTATCATCTCTTTCTCCGGCCGGGGCCGGACCTGATCGCTGAGCTTGGCGGGCTTCACAAGTTTATGAACTGGCGCCGCGCGATCCTTACCGACAGCGGAGGTTTTCAGGTCTTTAGCCTGGCCCAATTCTGCCGCATCGAGGAGGAAGGGGCCCTTTTTCAATCACACCTCGACGGTAACCGGTATCTCCTAACCCCTGAACTTTCCCTTGATATTCAGGCCAAGCTTGACGCTGACATCCGCATGACTCTGGATACCTGCCTGCCCTACCCCTGTCCATACGAAGAGGCGGCCCGCCTGACGGCCCTTACCCTGCGTTGGGAAGAACGGTCAAAGAAGGCCTGGTTGAGGAACCACCGCGGCTCGCTCCTCTTTGGCATCGTTCAAGGCGGCATGTATGCGGAGCTCAGGCGCCGTTGTGCCGAAGAAGTCGTGGCCCTGGGCTTTGATGGCTATGCTCTTGGCGGGTTAAGTGTTGGGGAACCCAGGGAATTGATGCTTGAGATGATTGAGGTCACGGTAGAGAAGCTACCCACCGAAAGCCCCCGCTACCTGATGGGAGTAGGGACGCCGGAGGATATCCTGGAGGCGGTTTGGCGCGGGGTGGACATGTTTGACTGCGTACTTCCCACCCGCAACGCCCGCCGGGGAACCCTTTTTACCTCTTGCGGAAAACTGGCCATCAAACAGGCCAAGTTCAAGAAAGACGACCGCCCCCTGGATCCTCAATGTTCGTGTTATACTTGCCGAAATTACACCCGGGCCTATCTTAGGCATTTGTTTCTTGCCGGTGAACTGTTAGTATACCGCTTGCTTACCCTGCACAATTTGTATTTTTATCTCCGTTTTATGGAGGAGCTAAGGGAAGCCATAAGGGGCGGAAGGCTGAAAGAATTCCGCCAAAATTTTTACGCTAAAAGAAAGGAGGAAGACGAATGTTGACTCTGGCATGGGCTATGGCAGGACAACCACAACAAGGCGGAGGCAACCCCTTGGTAGCGTTTCTCCCGCTCATTCTCATCTTTGTGATCTTTTATTTTCTGCTTATCAGGCCGCAACAGAAACGCGCTAAGGAACACCAAAAATTCTTGGAAAACCTCAAACGGGGTGACCAGGTCTTTACCTCCGGAGGTCTTATCGGAAGGGTATCCCGGGTGGACGATCAAATCGTCACCCTGGAGATCGCCCCCAACGTCCAGGTAAAAGTAGTCAAAAGCTACATCGCTGGACCGGTAAACCCCCCTCAGGAAAAGAAAAAGTAAGGCCAAACTGCCCGACGAATGGCAAAAATCCTGGCCGTGGTCGGCACCATGTCCTCGGTGGGCAAGAGCCTGCTAACCGCGGTCATTGCCCACCATTTTGCCCAAGCAGGCCTTAAGGTCTTTCCTTTTAAGGCCCAGAATATGTCCCTTAACGCCTTTGCCACTGAAGAAGGGGAGATGGCTTACGCCCAGGTCTTCCAGGCCTGGGCGGCGGGGCGCAAACCCACCGTAGAGATGAACCCCCTGCTCTTAAAACCCATGGGCAACCTGACTTCAGAAATCATCTTCCTCGGCCAGTCCGAAGGCAAACTCTCTTCGGCGGCATTCCGGCGCTTCAAAGCCCATTACAAAGAGAGGGTATTTGAGGTATTTGAAAAGGTCCTGGCGGAAAACGAGCTGGTAGTGGTTGAGGGCGCCGGTTCTCTGGCAGAACTCAACCTCCTAAAAGACGATTTCGTAAATTATGAGATTATAAAACGCTACCAGATCCCTTACATCCTGGTAGGAGACATCGACCGGGGAGGCATTTTCGCCCAAATTTGGGGAACTTACGAACTGGTCCCTGACATCAAAGATTATTCACTGGGTTTTGTGGTCAACAAATTCCGGGGCGCCCCGGGTCTTTTCGAAGAAGGCGTTAAAATACTGGAAGAGCGCACCCAAAAACCCTGCCTGGGGGTCCTTCCGCACTTACAGGAAAGCGTCTTTGAAGAAGATAGCGCCTCTTTAGGGGCCCCGAAAGGCCGCTTTTTATCCGAAGGGAAATTACGTCTGGCCGTGGTTTATTACCCTCACCTTTCAAATTACCTGGATTTTGATCCTTTCCGCTCAGAGGAAGTGGAACTGATTTATACCGCGGAAAAAGAAGAGCTCCAAAAGGCCCACGTCATCTTCTTACCCGGGAGCAAAAACACCCTGGCTTCATTGGAGTTCCTTAAAAGAGAAAATCTCTTTCAGACCATCCGCCAGCTGGCCCACCAGAAAATAATCGTTGGTATCTGCGGAGGTTTTCAACTCTTAGGAAAGGTCATCCGCGACGACGGGGTGGAAAACCAGAGTCCTGGCGAAGAAGCCCTTTCCCTCTTGCCCCACGAAACCGTCTTTTTCCCTGAAAAAATCGCCACCGCCAGCAGGGCCCGTATCAAACTTCCCTTTTTTGCAGGAGAGGTCCCGGGGTTTGAAATCCGTTACGGGAGGAGTTTTTGGGCCGGGGAAGAAATAAATTTCTTGGGCGACGCCCATCTCTGGGGGACCTATCTTCACGGCCTCTTTTATCATGACGATTTTCGGCACGCCTTCCTCAATTTTGCACGGGAAAAATTTGGGCTTCCGCCAAGGCCGAAGACCTCCTTTGTGGGCTACTTACAAAAAAAGTTGGCGGCCATTGCCCAGGAAAAGGCCTTCAAAACCTTCTTAAACCGGCTGGAAAGATTGTTTTAGGTGGCCCTAAACGGGCCACCCTTTAAGCTCAAGGTCTAATAAGCCTCTTCGGTCTCCAAGAATTCCGGTTTTACTTTTTCAGAAAACGTCTTGTAGGTCCACAACTGATAGAGGATTACGATGGGCACAAAGATCAGGGCCACCGCCGTCATGATCTTGAGGGTGAGGGGACTTGAGGAAGAATTATAGATGGTAAGGCTCCAGTCCGGATTCAGGCTTGAGGGGATGAGACGCGGGAAAAGCCCTGCCACCCCAAAGGCTGTGGTCATAAGGATAGCAAGCGCTGAGGAAAACCAGGCCTTCCAGTAGGAACCATAGGCCAGAAAGCCAGGAATGGCCACAAAACCCAGCAAGGCCAAAGCCGGAATGATCAGAAGCCATTTGTAACGGAAAAAGTTGACCCAGAGATCAGTGAAAAAGCCGGTGGCGACAAGAAAGATGATGACGAGAAGCATCTCGATGACCCAGAAACTCTCCGCCACCTTTTTGGCCCGCCTTTTAAGCGCCCCGTTACTCTTGATCGTTAACCAGAGGGCCCCGTGCACGATAAACATCACCACGAAAAGCAGGCCCCCCAAAAGGCCGTAAGGATTAAGCAAAGACAAGGTGTTCCCGTGCATAATCCCCTGCCAATCAATGGGTAACCCCTGGAAAAAGTTGGCAAAAGCCACCCCGAAAAGGAGCGCTGGCAAAAAGCTGCCCACCACCAAACACAGATCCCAGATGCCCTTCCAGACCGGACTCTCTTCCTTGGCCCGAAACTCAAAGGCCACCCCCCGCAAAATTAAGGCAAAAAGGATGAGGAGTAGCGGAGTATAAAGGGCGCTGAACATAACCGCGTACGTTTTGGGAAAGGCCGCGAAAGTGGCTCCCCCGGCGGTGATCAGCCAGACTTCGTTGCCGTCCCAGAAGGGACCGGCAGCGTTGTAAATAATACGCCGGTCCACGTCATTTTTGGCGATAAAGGGCAGCAACATGCCCAGGCCAAAATCAAAACCGTCCAACATAAAATAGACAGCCCAAAGGACTCCCCAGAGGACGAACCAGATTATTTGAAAGATGTTTTGTTCCATCTTTCTCCCCCCTTATCTAAGCATTAATACTTGACGGTGCCGCCAAGGTCTTTTTCGCACCTGGCCCTTTGCGGGCGAATTTGAAAAGGAGGTAAAAATCGACCAGACCAAGCAGGGTGTATACCAAAATAAAGGCCAGGAGCGAGATCCCTACCTGAGCCGGGGCAATGGGCGAGACCGCCTTACTGGTTTTCATGAGCCCATAGACGATCCAGGGCTGACGCCCTACTTCCGCCACCATCCAGCCAAGCTCACAGGCCAAATAAGGCAGCGGAATAACCCAGGGCAAGATTCTAAGAAGCCAAGGAGATTCTTCCGGATTATTTCGTTTCCAGAAGACCCAAAGGCTTAAGGCGGCAAATAAAAAGCCAAGTCCCACCATCAAACGGAAGGACCAGAAAGTAAGGGCCACAGGGGGCCTTTCCTCTTCCGGCCATTCCTTAAGGCCCTTGACCGTGGCTCCAGGGTCATGGTAAGCCAGCAGACTCAGCATGCCCGGGATAGGAAAAAGCTCCAGTTTGTTTCGTTCATGTTCTTCGTCAGGGATTACCAGAAGGTACATGGGGGCACCCTGTTTGGTTTCCCAGAGGGACTCCATGGCGGCCAGTTTGGTGGGTTGGGCCTTGGCTACTTCACTGCCGTGCAGGTGGCCGTTGAAAACTTCAAAGAGGGCAAAAATAAGGGTCCAGACCGCCGCCACCTTGAAGCATTTTTTGAAAAAGGTTACCTCGCGCTTACGCCTCAAATGCCAGGCCGAAATACCCAGCACAAAAAAACCGGCCAGGATATAAGCCCCTGAAACGGTGTGAATAAATTCCATCCAGCCGAAAGGGTTGGTAACTACCTCTAAAAAGCTTGTTAACTCAGCCCGGCCATTCCTGATGGTATAACCAACGGGGTGTTGCATCCATCCGTTGGCTAACAGAATCCAAAGGGCCGAAATATTGGAGGCAATAGCCACCAGCCAGATACTTAAAGCGTGAAGCTTGGGAGAAAGCCTATTCCACCCGAAGTGCCAGACTGCGATAAAAGTAGACTCGAGAAAGAAGGCCAAAGTTGCCTCGATGGCTAATAAAGAGCCAAAAATGTCGCCCACGTACATAGAATATTTAGACCAGTTAGTACCGAACTGAAACTCCAGGGTTATCCCCGTAACCACCCCCAAGGCGAAATTAATAAGAAACAATTTTCCCCAAAACTTGGCGGCCCTTAAATAATCCTCGTCTCCGGTTTTGACGTATAAGGTCTCAAAAATAGCGGTAAGGATAGAAAGCCCTAAGGTAAGAGGCACAAAAAGGAAATGAAATAACGAAGCCACGGCAAACTGGAGCCGTGATAACAAAACCACGTCTAACATTACCCCCACCTCCTGACAGATTTAATTTATTTTTCGGTTTTATTTTCGCTCTCTAAAACCAAATCTGTCAAATAAATACTGCCTAAAAGATCTCTCAATCCTTTCCGGGCGGCTTCCCAGACCAGATGAACCTTACAGCGCGTACTAAACTGACAGGCTTCAGGCCTGGTTACGCATACGTTTAAAAGAAGATCTCCTTCCAGCGCCTCTACCACTTCAAGAAGGGTTACCTTGGCCGGGTCTTTCGTTAAACGGTAACCCCCGGTCCTTCCCTGGCGGATCTCAATAAAACCGGCCCTGGCCAGCGTTTGGGCAATTTTGGCCAAGAATTCGGCAGGAATGGCCAGCTTCCGGGATGCTTCTGCCCGAGAAACGACCTTTTCGGGACAGCCGGCCAAATAGACCATCAACCGGACACCATAATCCGTAGCTCGATTGATCTTCATGGCTTTTAAACTTTAACTTTGTGGATCTTTTTTATCCTATTTTTGGGATTATGGCAACAATTACTTGCTCTCTTAAGGCGCATTCTCTAAGATTAGAGAAAAAACGGAGCCTTTATGTTTCGCTTAGGTTGGTTTTCTACGGGAAGGGATGAAGCGGCCCGTGACCTCCTCAAGGTAGTTTATGATCGAATCAAAGAGGGTTTCATCCCAGCTGAAATTACTTACGTCTTCCTCTCCCGCGCACCAGGAGAAAACCCCGAAAGCGACGCCTTTTTAAAGCTTTGTAGAGAACTGGGCCTTAAAACTTACACCCTGTCTGCCAAGGCATTTGCCCCTGAACTCAGGGCCAAAGACCGGGAAAGGTGGCGGACTTTATACCACGAAAAAGTTTACGAACTCATAAAAGACGAACCAGTAGACCTGATTGTCCTGGCAGGCTATATGTGGGTGGTCTCCGCGGAGCTGTGTCAAAAACTCCCCATGATAAATTTACACCCCGCCCTTCCCGGAGGCCCCAAAGGGACCTGGCAAGAAGTAATCTGGCAATTGCTGAAAGAAAAGGCCTCTGAAACCGGGGTCATGATGCACCTGGTAACCCCGGAACTAGACCGGGGGCCGGCGGTGACTTTTTGTCGTTTTTCTATAAAGGAAGGAAAATTCAAGCCCCTCTGGGAAAGATGGGAGCAAAAATTACAGCAAAAGGGTCTTGATAGAATAATCGCTGAAGAAGGAGAAAAGGAGCCACTTTTTGCCTTAATTAGAGAAGAAGGGGTAAAAAGAGAGCTCCCTCTGATCGTTTACACTATCAAGGCCTTTGCTGAAGGAGAAGTAAAACTGGAAGGAAAACAGCTTTATGATGCCCGAGGGACGCCCCTTCCCGGCCCTTATGACCTTACCGAACGCATTGAAAAACATTTAGAGACCGGCAAGTGGTAGATGCTAAAAGGGCACGGTGGCGAAATATATGCTTGGGCCCGGGAGTTGGGGTTAGACCCCTGGGAGATAAAAGACCATAGCAGCAATCTCTCTCCG
>DROK01000041.1 GCA_011321895.1 Thermodesulfatator atlanticus | reverse complement strand
TATCGGGTTCGAAAAAGAGGTCGTGAAACAGGCGGTTTAAACAAAAAGAAAGGGGTAGCCTCGGGGCGTCGGCCCGTTTGTTACGTTCCGGAAGATTTAAGCCGGTTTTGGGGTCTTTACGGTAGAGGTAGAAGGTGTCAGGGGGGGTGTCTTTAAATTCTGGTAAAAATTCCTGCCACCTGGGATAAAATTCTTCGGCCTTATCAAGCACAAAGGCTATTTCGTCGTAGACGGGTTTGGCCCCGCAGAGGTGTACCCCGTCGTAGCCCAGGCCCCGGAGAACAGCCATCAATTTGGCCGCCCTGATCAGGGCCGCCTGGTGCCCCATCTGTTTTTCTTCCCTTTCGATGCGCTCCAAGAATTCCTTGCTGATACTTATTCCGGGGATTACACCCCGGTAGATGATACGGGCCAGCCGCTGGTCCATTACGAGCACGCCGCCAAGCACGGGGACGTTCAGTCTTTCTTCGCGCATATAGAGCAGGAGCTCATGAAATTTGCGGGCGTCAAAGCCCACCTGGGTGATCACGAAATGGGCCCCGGCCGCTATCTTGCGGTTAAGTTTGAAATACTGGGGTAAGAGCTCGGCTTCGTATCTTTTGAAGGGGGAAACCACACACCCTTTAAAGAAAGGCATCGGGGGCAGCCTTACCCCTCCTCCCGGGGCTTCCGGGGGCAGGGTAAAGCCTTTTTCCATCTCGGTGATCATCTGCAGCAGGTGGACCGCGTCCAGGTCAAAGACGGGCTTGGCCTTACCCATGAAACCGTAGCGGGGGTAATCCCCGGTGATGATAAGCAGATTGTGCAGTCCCTCCCGGTCCCGGGCAAAGAGGGTACTTTCGATCTGGTTGCGGTTTTTGTCCTTGCAGGAAAAGTGGAGGATGGGATCAAGCCCCAGGGCCTTTATCTCCCGGCCCAACACCTCAGGGGATAAGGCCGGGTGCCCTCCGGCGTTTTCCGTGATAGAGACCCCGTGGAGGCGTTTGTCCCGGGCCGCTTCTTTTACGAAGGTGATGATATTGCGAAATTCCCGTCTCCTGGTGGAACGGCCAGGTACAAGTTCGTAGGTGACCGTAAAGGTGTCGGGGTCTTTTAGGCTTTCCCGAAAGCCCACTAATTATCTCCCGTAAGTCCCAGGCTTTTGAGTTTCCGGTGCAGATAACTCCGTTCAAGCCCGATGGCCTCGGCGGTCTGGGTGATATTTCCCTTGTATTCCGCCAGTTTGCGTTTGAGAAACTCCTTTTCAAACAGGCTCCGGGCCTTTTTAAAGTCGTTACAGGCAAACCAGGGTTCTTCCCCCCGGGGGGTGGAGGGAGAAGCGGTGCGTATTTCAGGAGGGAGGTCTTCCAGTTCGATGGTTTCTCCCCGGCTCATAATGACCAGCCTTTCGATCAGATTTTTTAACTCCCTGACGTTTCCCGGAAAGTCATATTTCATCAACGCCTCAAGGGCCTCTTGGGAAAGCCTCTTCCGGCCAAGGCCCGAGTGGCGGGCCAGTTCTTCCAGAAAAGTTTCGGCCAGGAGGGGGATATCTTCCGGGCGTTCCCGCAGCGGGGGGATACGGATGGGGATTACATTCAGACGGAAAAAGAGGTCCTCCCGAAAGCGCCCGGCCTGGATCTCTTTGAGCAAATCTTTATTGGTGGCGGCGATAACGCGCACGTCCACCCGGATGGTTTTGGTCCCCCCCACTCTTTCAAAACATTTTTCCTGGAGGACTCGCAGGACTTTGGCCTGGGCGGAAAGGCTCATGTCCCCGATTTCGTCAAGAAAAATGGTTCCTCCGTCCGCCAGATCAAATTTACCTTTTTTGGGGGTTTGAGCCCCGGTGAAGGCCCCCCGTTCGTAACCGAAGAGCTCTGATTCGATCAATTCTTCAGGGATGGCGGCACAATTGACCGCCACGAAGGGGCCGCTTTTCCTGCGGGAGAGGTGGTGGATCATGCGGGCCGCTACCTCTTTGCCCACCCCGCTTTCTCCGGTGATAAGGACGGTGGCGTCCGTGGCGGCGACCCGGGCGATTTCCTCTCTAACCCTTTCAATTGAAGGACTCTGCCCGGTAAGGCCCGGCCCGGTGAGACGGGCTTTGAGCCGGATATTTTCTTCTTCAAGGGCGCGGAAGCGCAAAGCATTGGCGACGGTTACCACCACCCGGTCGTAGGAAAGGGGTTTTTCCAGGAAATCAAAGGCCCCGAGCTTGATGGCCTTGACCGCCATCTCCACCGTACCGTGACCTGAAATCACAATAACCGGAAGGTTTCGCTCTTTCTCCCGGATCTTCTGGAGGAGTTTGAGTCCGTCCTCATCAGGAAGCCATACGTCAAGGATCAGGAGATCCGGGCCCTCTTTGAGGAGCTTGGTAAGACCCTCCTTGGCGGTAAGGGCGGTAAGGACCTGGTATCCTTCGTCTGTCAGGATGTCAGCCAGGCTTTCCAGGATGCTCTCTTCGTCGTCGATGACCAGTATCTTCTTTTTCATGATTGAGCCGGCAATTCGATGATAAATTTGGCGCCCTGGGGTTTATTCTCGGTTACCCAGATTTTGCCTCCGTGTTCCCGGATGATGGAGTTTACGATGGCCAGCCCCAGACCGCTTCCCCCGTGGCCGGAAAAGTAGGGTTCGAAAAGGCGCTCCCGCAGCTCAGGGGCCACCCCGGGGCCGGTATCCGCTACGGCGATACGCACCACGCCGTTATCCCTTTCAAGGGCGATATCAACGGTACCCCCATCCGGCATGGCCCGCACCGCGTTATCAAACAGATTTAAGAAGACCCGCTTGATCTGTTCCCGGTCAAAGATCGCTTTTACGGGGCCGTTTTCGCTAAAGTTGAACTTTATCTGCGGGTGACCAGCTTGGTAAAGGTCAACGACTTCGCGGATAGTCTGGACCAGGTCCTCTTCTTTGGGTTTCAGAGATGGCAGGCGAGCAAAGGCCGAGAATTCGTTGACCAGGTGTTTCAACTCTTCCACCTGTTTTTCGATAGTGGTGGTGCAACGACTAAGGATTTCCCGTTCTTCAGGGCCCAGTTTGTCGTAAAGGCGTTTGCGCAGGCGCTGTGCGGAGAGTTGAATGGGGGTGAGCGGGTTTTTGACTTCGTGGGCGATACGCCGGGCCACCTCCCGCCAGGCAGCCAGACGCTGGATGCGTTCTTTCTCGGTAATATCTTCCAGGAGACAGAGATAACCCAGCACTTCTCCCTCTTCGGTCTCAAGTAGAGTGACGGTAACGGCCAGGACCAGGGGTTTGCCTTTGATTTTAACCGGAACCGGTTGCTGGACTATTTTTTTGGGGTCAGTGCGGGCCTGAAACAGAAGTTCTCTTGCTTTTTCCTGGTATTCTTCTGGCAGCACTTCCCATATCTTCTGGCCCAATAGTTTGCCCCTGGGGGCCCCGAAGATTTTGGCTGCCAGACGGTTGATAAGGGTGATGCGATCCTCGGTATCCAGAGCCACTACCCCGGCGGTGACGTTGGCGAGCACCGTTTCCAGATACCAGGTCCTCTTGCGCAGTTCCTGGTTGGTTTGGTGCAGGGCCCGGGTAGTCTCTTCCACTTTGGCCCGGTAGTTTTTTAGGTCAGTAGTCATCTGGCGGAAGGCCCGCACCAGTTGTCCCACTTCGTCTTCACTCTCTTCGGGTAATTCCACGTCAAAATTACCGCTGGCTATCTGGGTGGTGGCCTGGGCCAGGGCGTGGACAGGCTCAGTAAGCCTCCTGGCAAACTTTAGCCCGAACCAGATGGCGAAAAAGATGGTGAGAAGGGTTACCAAAAGGAGGAGCATGAGCAGGGAGGACTTGAGCGGGGCCTTGAAGAATTTGAGCTGTTGGTAGGTCTCAACCCCCTTGCCCACCTCACTGATCAACTTTTCAAGCCCCGGGTCCAGAAAAATGCCCGTGGCCACGGCCACCGGTTGTTTGCGGTAGGAGGCGGGTACAAATACCCTGAGGAGGACCTTGTCTTTAAACTTGCTGATCTCGCTTGCGGCCTCCTGGTTTTCGAAGATTTCTTTTAAAAGTGAAGGGGGCACACCGAACCGGATGGCCGGTTTTTCACTGTAGGCCCCTTTGATAAGCCGCCCTGAAGGGGCGTAAATCTCAAGACTATCGAGTTTTAATCTCCGCCGCCACTCCTTTACCCGTTTGGAACGCAGGCGGCTGGTCTTTTTGAGGTACCTTTTGATGAATTCGTCGGCCTTTCCCGTAAGCTCTCTTTCTTTCTCCTGGTAAATGGATTGGGCCTCGAGGAGGGCCTCCTGGAGGCTGCGGTCAAGGTTGCTGCTGAACCAAAACTCAAGGCTGGTTTCCACAAATTTTAGCGAGACCAGGAAGAGAAAAATCGTGGGGACCAGGGCCAAAAATAAAAAGGCCACCGCGATCCTGGTGCGCAACCTTTCCGCCAGTTTGCCTTTCGGGCCTTCCAAAAAAATCTTCAAGAGATTGCGGATCACGAGGTAGGCCACCACCAGGAGCAGGAGGGCGTTTACGTGCAGTAAGGTGTAGGCCAAAAGATTGGCCTCTCCGGAGGGTATTTCTTTAAAGGCTTTGATTTCGACAAAGATCAGGATGCCGAGGAGGACCAGAGCCAGGATGATAATCGCGAATTCGCGCCTTTTCTTTCTCTTTTCGAGGCTGGCTGACATTGGTGTCTTTTATTCCGGCAGTTTGAAGCGTATGCTCACCCAACCGGAATCAATTTTACCGCCTCGGAAGAGGAAGCGTAAGACGCGGGAGGGAAGCCCGGGGTTTACTTTTTGGATAATTTGGGCCTTAACTTTTAGGCGGTAGGTTTTGCCCCGCTCCAGTCGGTTCAGGGGGATTAAAGGCAAAGCTTTAACGTTGCCAGCCAGGGCGATGGCCTCTTCCAGGGAGGGGACATGGCGGGGGGGATAAGGCCAGCCTACGAAATGTACGTAGTAGAGATTTTTTACCGCGTCGTAATAAATTTCTCTGACCACTTCGTGGCGTAAGATGGTCTTGTCGCCGCGAAAGCGTCTTATTTGGGTGAGGATCAAGTGGAACCTGAGCTCAAAGGGGAGTCCGTGGTGCAGACTTTCGTCCAGCTTTTGATAGGGGACGTCACCAAGTTCCCAAGAACAGACGAGATAACCCCCCTCAGCCCCTAAATCTACTTTTTGGATTTCAAGGGCCAGGGTCCGGGAAAGGGGAACAAACAGAAACAGCAATATAAAAAAAACGACCAAGGGGCGCACTTACCAGTATTCCTTAAGGATGACTTCCTTTAGCGGTTTGCGGCTTGAGCGCTGGTTACGGTGCTTGGGATGCCCCAAAGCCACCACCGCCATGAGCTCAAGGTTGGCGGGCAGGGCCAGGGTTTCCCGCACCAGGTCCGCGTTTTTAAGGATCTCACCCAGCCATACGGCCCCCAACCCCAGGGCATGGGCGGCCAGTAACATGTTTTGCAGACAGGCCCCCATGGCTTGGTGGTCTTTTACCTCGTGGTACATGGCCTCCTTGTCCACAAAGACCGCGATTACCACCGGGGCCCGGCGGATGATCTCTCCGTAACGGGTAAGCTGGGCCAGGGCCTCTCTCTTTTCCGGGTCCTGAACGATGACAAAGCGCCAGGGCTGATTGTTGAGCCCGGAGGGGGCCCAGGTCCCGGCCTGGATAATTTCGTAAATGAGCTCTTTGGCTACCGGTTCGGCGGTGTAATCCCGCACGCTTCGGCGGCTGTAGATGGCTTCAAGGACCGGATTTTCCGATCTTGGTCTCTCCATAGGTCTTTTCGAAAACCTCCTTTTCGAGACTAATTTTCTCTCTGATTTCTTCAAGGAGGGTGCGGTCGTCAAGATAAGCAAGGCGGCCCGGTAAGCCTTTTAGCCGGCGGGCAAGCCCCGCTGCCAAAAGGCCAACGTTGATGGCGTCCATCACGGCCCGGTCGTCGAAAAGGGCCCGGTCCGCCTGGCGAGAATAGGCGTGCGCCCAGGGGGGAATGAGGGCGCCCATGGCGTTTAAGACGGTGAGCAGGTAGCCTCCAGCCAGGGTAAGCCCGGCGTCAGCCCCCACCGTGATGACCCCTACCACCTTCCCTTCCATGTAAGAGGGCTCTCCGTAAGCCACCATATTTTCCAGACAGGTCATACGGTCGATCAGGTTTTTGAGGAGCCCTGAGGGGGCGTACCAGTAAACCGGGGTGCTGATGATCAGGACGTCTGCTTCGTTGATTTTAAGTAAGAGCTCCTTGCCATAATCTTCAAAAATACAGGGAAAGCGGCAATTTGGTTCTTCGTCCTGGATACACCCCTGACAGGGTTTTATTTCGCCCTCATACACGCTAACCAGCTGCGTTCGGGCCCCTTCCCGCTGGGCGGCCTCCAGGGCACAGCGCAGGAGTTGACCACTGCCACCATAGGGCCTTGGGGAGCCAAGGATGCCCAATATCTTGGTCTCCATCTATTTAAGAACCTCCGTCCAGAATTTGGGCAAGGAAAAAGAGGCGGTATGAAGCGCATGAGTATAATATTTGGTGGGTACAGTGAGTTCGCGTCTGGGTTTGGTGGGTTCTTCCGGGGCTCTGAGAAGATAAGCGTTATCCCCCCCAAAGGAAGGGATGTCTGCCCGGTAACAATAGACTTCTTCGGGACCATAAACTTCCACGAAAGTGCGGTAAGTCCATTCTAAGACGTTTTTCATGGTAAAAGGGGTGGCGGCCTGTTGAACCACCAGCCCTTCCGGGGCCAATCTTTTTAAGAGCTCGTGGAAATGGGGGCTGAAGAGGCTGTGGGAAAGTTCAATGGTGGAGCCTTCAGGCGCCACGTCCGGATCCGTAGAATCGATAATGACCAGGTCAAAGACCTCTTCTTTTTCTACCAGGTCTGCTACCAGCTTATAGGCGTCAGTAATGAGTAATTCCAAGCGGGGGTCTTCTTTTTTTTCGGGGAGTAATTCGGGGAAGAATTTTTTTACTACCTCCGGTACCCGGGGGTCGATATCAGCGATGATTATTTTTTCGATGTCTTGGTATTTCAGGAGTTCCCGGGCGGCGCCAAAATCGCCCCCACCGCAAATTAGCACTTTTTTAATGCTTTTTTCCGGCCTGCTTTGTACCGGGATGTGGACCAGGGCTTCGTGGTAAATAAATTCGTCCCTGGTGGTGAACTGGAGGGTACCGTTTAGGAACAGGATGCGCCCCCAGAAGACGTGGTCCATTACGTATAAGGTCTGTGGCCCTCCTTCAGAGTGGATGATATTGCCGTGGTATACGTAGAAGAAATCGCGCTGAACAGGTTCTCCCAGGATCAAACGGATACCCTGCCCTTCGGTGGGGAGAGAATCTGCCATGATCGTCATCTTCTGCCTCCCTTTGGCTTCTAAGCAAAGATAGCCCAAGGTAGCCTGAGAGAAAAGTTTTTATTGACAATAAGGGCCTAGTTTTTGTATGAAAGCTTAGAAGCTTACCAGGCGGTAAAGCTGGGATCTGTCGGATAGAACGAGCGATATCTCGCAAAAAGCGCTGATTTTGGCCTAAAAAGAGGCAAAGCAGAGTTTTAAATTTTGTCTTTTTGGGTTTATAAAGCTTCTAGCTCATTAGAAGCGACTTAAAAGAAATACCTGAAACTTAAATTTTAAGGAGGTGTCCGATGTCGAGGTTTTTAATTCAGCGTCCTTTGCCTCACGGAGGCAGACTGGTTGAGCGGGTAGTGACGGACAAAGAAGCCGCCAAAAAAATGATTAAAGGTTGTCCCAGCTATGACATTAAACCTACCCTCCACTATGAAACCGGAGTCCCGGTACGTAACGTCTACCGTGAGATCATGTCCATCTGTTACGGCTTCTTCAGCCCGGTAGAAGGCTCCATGAAACAGGCGGAGGTAGAAAGGATCCTCAAGGAACGCCGGTTGTTAAACGAATGGATTTTCCCTTACCCGCTGGTTTTTGACATCAGCGAGGAAGACTACAAACAACTGGGCGTGGGTCCTGGTGACCGTCTGGTCCTCAACCTCAAGGGTAAGCCCTTTGCCATCTTAGATATCGAAGAAGTCTGGCGGATTGACAACCCCGAAGAACTGGCCCACCTCACTTTTGGTACCCCTGAGCGGAACCCCGAAGTGGTAAGGGAGCCTTTTAACAAAAAACACCCCGGTTGGGTAATTTACCGCAGTCTGCAGCCCGTGGTCCTGGCGGGGAAATATACCATTATCAATGAGCCCAAATTTAGGCCGCCTTTTGATCGTTTCTGGTATCCTCCGCGCAAGAGCCGGGAAGAGTTTGAACGGCGTGGCTGGCGTACGGTGATTAACCACCAGACCCGTAACGTGCCCCACGTGGGACACGAGTTTTTGATGAAGTGTGCGGCTTTTACCGGGGACGTGGAACCCTGCCACGGCATTTTGGTCAACGCGGTTATCGGGGTGAAGCGTCGGGGTGACTATCCGGACGAAGCCATTGTAGAAGGGCACGAAGCGGTCAACAAGGGCGGTTACATCAAGCCTGAACGGCATCTGCCCACCATCGTCCTTTGGGACATGCGTTACGGTAACCCCCTTGAGTCCCTGCTCCACGGTATCAT
>DROK01000040.1 GCA_011321895.1 Thermodesulfatator atlanticus | reverse complement strand
GATGCCGCCCACATGAAAAGTGAGTTTTTGACGCTGGGGGTGATCTTGCTGGGGCTTGGTGGAGGGGCCTTGGGTTTCCCCTGGGCGGACCGAATAGCGGCGCTCATTGTTTCGCTCTTTATCCTGCGGATCGGCGGCCATATCTTTCTTGACTCCCTGAAAGTTCTCCTGGATGCCGGGCTTGAGCCGGAAATCGTTACCAGAGTGGTGGATTTGATCCGGGCCTTCCCTGAAGTGGTTGAAATCAAAAGACTGACGGGGAGACGTTCCGGGCGTTTCCGCTTTTTGGAGGCGGAAATCGTGTTGGATATCTCATCCCTGGAAGAGGCCCACCAGCTCGTCACCATGATCGAAGAAGAAATATACGACCATTTTCCGGAAATCGACCGGGTAATCATCCATTTTGAGCCCCCGGAAATAGAAGAGTATGTCCTGGCCGTTCCCCTGGAAGGTGACCAAATAAGCCCCCATTTTGGTTGTGCCCCCGAATTTTTGCTCTTAAAGATCGACTGCCGCACGGGCAGGGGCAAGGTCGTGGAGGAAAAACGCCTTGCCAACCCCTTTCTCAAGGAAGAAAGGAGGAAGGGGATCAAGGTGGCAGAGTGGTTACACCAAAACGGGGTAAACGCGGTCCTTTTTACCCAAGAAAGCCTAGATAACCGGGGCTTCTTCTACGCGCTGGCGGGGCTTGGGATAAGGGCCTATTTGCGGCCTAACGTGACGCTGGCTCAGCTAAAAGAAAATCCTCCTTGTCCGGCGGTGGCAAAAACAAAAACAGATTGAGAAATTTTAGCTTTTTAAATAAACTGTCCCTTAAATCATTTCTAAAATCAAAAGAGGGAAAAGTTATGGGAAAGTTGGGAAAGATTTTGGCCGTCTTAATAATTGGGTGTCTGTTGTTTTTAGGGGTTACTTACTGGGCTGCGCACAGGTACCTCACCCCGGAAAGGGTCAAATCTCTGGTAATTCCTCCGCTGGAAGAGGCCACCGGGCTTAAAGTCGAACTAAAAGAGATCAAGCGCAAGGGCTTTGCCGGAGTGGGGATTACCGGGCTTCGTTTTCGGGAGCCTCAAAGCGGGCAAGAGGTCCTGGCGGTGGAAGAAATGCGGCTGGGCCTTAAGCTTACCCCGCTCCTTAAAGGAGAGCTGGTGGTCACCGAGGCCACTTTTATTAAACCCAAGCTGGCCATCATCCGGGAAAAAGACGGCCGGCTTAATATTGAAGACCTTATCGGAACCAAAGAAACCCCTTCTTCCAAAGAACCGAGTCGCCTGGCCCTCATCTTTCAAAGTCTCAAGGTCAAAGACGCGGAAATCACCTTTAAAGATCTACGGGGGGAATACCCCCCGGCAGTGGCCCGTTTTTCTCTGGCGGCCAGTCTCAAATTGTCCGGGACCCAGATTATGGCCTCAGGCCAAGGAGCGCTTAGCCTTGAGGTTGCCGGCTACCCCCTGGGGAAAGGGCTAGCGTTTAAACTTGAAACGCAGGGGACCCAGACCAGGTTGCTTCTGACGAAAGGGGAAATTTTGGCCGGTTCCCCCCAGGGAGAATGCCTTATC
>DROK01000039.1 GCA_011321895.1 Thermodesulfatator atlanticus | reverse complement strand
GGGTCTTTTTCACCCGCGGCCAGATGGTGGACCAGGGAGAACCCCTCTTTGGTCTTTGTCTGGAAGAAGAACGACCTTACGTGGAAAAGCTCATCGCCCGGGTCAAAGAGGAATGGCCCACCTAAAGGGGCTGGTGGCTGATTTTACCAAGGCTTACCACCGGGCCCTGGCGGATCTCAAAGAAAAGGAACCCTCTCTCATTTTTGGGCTTCCCAAGGAAGAGGTCTTCCGCAGGGGAGCAATTATCGCCAGCGACCTTCAGGTCTATCCGGAGTTAGAGCGGGCCACAGAAATTTTGCGCCGCCTGATAGCTAGAAATCCCTCTTTCAAGGAAGGGACCACGGTGGTGGCCTTGCGTCTGACCGGGGCCAAAGGCCGGCTGGGTCGGGCCTGGTTTGCTCCGCCAGGCGGGCTCTGGTTTTCCCTGGCCCTCTACGATGATTTTGGGCCGGAGACCAGGGCCTGGCTTCCCTTGCTCATCGGTTGTGCCCTGGCTGAAGGGGTCCGTTTCTTTGGGGTGCCGGCCGGGGTCAAATGGGTTAATGACCTGCTGGTGGCCGGGAAAAAACTGGCCGGCGTGCTGACCGAACAGGAGGTGTGCCGGGGTGAGCGCTGGTCTCTGGTGGGGATAGGGCTAAACGTAAATAACCCTCTTCCTCCTGATCTTCCGGCTATTTCTCTCCGGGAAATTTTGGGCCACCCCCTCCCTCTGCCAGAGGTGTTTGGCCGGGTGGCCGCCTGTTTGGCCAAATATTACGGGATTTTCCGGGCCGCCGAAGTTAGGTGCCTGGCAGGGGAGAGTCTTCCCTTTAAGCGTATCTTCTCCCTCTTTTCTGATACCCCGGGGCGCACCGTGGTTTTTGGGCAAGATCTGCAACAGGAGGCCGGGGAGATAGCGCAGGTGTTAGAGATTGACGAAAAGGGCCGGCTGGTCCTCCAGAAAGAAGGGATGCGGTTTTTCTTTTCAGGAGGGGAAATTCTTTATCTTGACTAGCTGTTTTGAAACTCCTGTGGTAAGAAGGAACCATGTTGGCGCGCTTGGTATTTTGGGCCACGCTGATATGGTTGGGCACGGTGGTCACACCCTGGGCCAAGACCCTGGAAGACCTCTACCAGGATTTTTCACCCCTGCCGGCCCTGGTGATAAGTGTGGAAGGCCAAGAGGTCATTCTTGATAAAGGCCGGGCCGACGGAGTAAACCCCGGAGACCTCTTCACCGTCTATAAGCAGGGCAAAAAGATTGTTCACCCTACCACCAAAAAGGTCCTGGGTTATCTCAAAATTCCCGTAGGCAAGGTCGAAGTCAGGCGCCTTGACCAGAACTTTTGCACGGCCGCCATCCTCACGGCCCAGGAGGAGATCAAGGTAGGTTACCCGGCGGTGAGGTTTGCCGACCAGAAGGTCCTGGTCGTTGAGACGGTACCGGGAGCGGCCTTAAAACTTCTTCCCCTCCTGAAGACCAAACTTCCGGATCTTACTTTTGAAGTGGCTAAAGGGATCAGCTGGAACGAGCTTTCCCCCACCTATCTGGCCCGCCAGGGGGTTGACTTGGTCTTCGTTACCGACGGGCGTGACCTGCGGGTCTACAACGCCCGCCTTGAGATCATGCAGATTTACGGCCTTGGGGCCTATGGAGTCGCGGCCCCCCAGGCGCCCGGGCCGCAACCAGCCCCCAGGGTTTCGCCCCCGCCCGCACCTCAAAAGCCGGCTCCTCAGCCAGCAGCACCTCAGGGGATGGTTCCGCCCCCGCCGCCACCCCCTCCGGCGGCTGGTGTCCCGGCCCCGCAGGCCAAAGGGCCTTATCCGTATTCCACCCTGCAGTATCGTCAGCCCATCGCCCCCAGTTTTCGCAAGGTAGGGCGCTTACCCGAAGTGGTCATTGACCTTGAAGTAGGAGACGCCGACCGGGATGGGCAACCTGAAATCGTCTATTTAACCCCCAACAGCCTTCATATCACCAAATACCGGGCCCCTGGCTCCTGGCGTTACGATTACCGGGGCTTTGGCAAGATCCTTAATTTTTCGCTGGGGCCCAAAGGCTGGATCGCGCTAAACGTCTACGTGGAAAAGGAAGGGATGCGCAGCCTCCTTTTGCGGTTTTACCAGGGGCGTTTCGAGGAGGTCGTAAAAGACGCCAATTTCATCTTCGGTTTCTTTGATTTTGACGCCGACGGGGTGAGGGAAACCCTCCTGGCCCAGAGTTATGACAAAAACAAGTTTTTTGGCCTGCCGGTTTACGACGTCCGGCCTGACCGCCAGGGCAAACTGGTTTACCGGCGCAAGCTGGAAGTCCCCCTAAACTTCCAGATCCTCGGGGCGGCCTTTGCCGACGTGGACGGGGATGGAAGGCGGGAGATAATTTGCGAGAACAAGGCCAGAAAGATCCAGATTTTTAAAGGGCGCCAGAAGATCTGGCAATCGAACCGGAAAGTAGGGGGGTCCATATACTCGCTGCTGGTATCTTCAGGGGAGGGGACCCTGAGTTACAAAATGGCCATTAGCGCTGAAATCGACCCCATCGTCTATGACCTGAACGGGGACGGGGT
>DROK01000038.1 GCA_011321895.1 Thermodesulfatator atlanticus | reverse complement strand
GCGGGCGGCTTCCCTAAGAAGGTTCTCATCCCCCAAAACGACCAGCGCCAAATCTTCAGGAAAAGGGTGCGTTAGGGCCTTTAAAATCAACTCCGGCCCCACCCCGGCGGGGCAACCCATGGTCACGCCAAGGCGAATTTTAGACATAGTAGTAAAGGCGCCTTTTAAAGACCCTGGTCTTGATCTTTTTCTCCCTCACCAGCGTTTCCAGAAGGGAGAGCGTTTCCTTGAAATCATAGGAGAGGGCCGCGGCGATTTCCTCAGAAGGAGAAGGCCGATGGGCCAAAAGAGAAATTATTTCACTAACCGAGGGCTGACGGTCCCCACCCCGGCTTGCCAGGGCCTCGTGGGAAATGACCTCTGCCGGGGGGTCAAAATAGCGGGCCAATTCTTCCAGGCGTTTCAGGGGAACCGCCTTGGCCACCGGGTAAGCCGGTGGCCGATCCACGGTATTTAACTGAACCCGGTGAGGCCTGATGCGCGCCACGTGGCCCGCAATCGCTTCCACTTCCTCAGGGGCATCATTGACCCCACCTACCAGCATCACCTCAAGCCAGATCTCTCCGGCAAATTCCTCCCTTAAGGCACAAAGCCCTTCCACGATCAGAGCCAGACCGAGCCCGGAAACCGGCCGGTTAAGGCGTCGGAAGGTCTCCTCCCGCCCGGCGTCAAGGGAGGGGAGGATAAGATCACAACGCGCCACTTCGTCCCTTACTTTCTTGTCCCACAGGAGAGAAGAATTGGTCAGGAGACAGACCGGCCGGTCCGTCAGGGATTTGGCCGTTTCGATGAGACGGCCCAGGTCGGAGTGTAGCGTGGGTTCCCCTGAACCGGCAAAAGTAAGGACCTCAAAATGGAGGTCCGTCTCGGCCAGCCTTTCCCGTAAGGCCTGCTCGATAAGGGATACGGGCTGGTAGGGACGCCGTTGCAGAGTATGAATTCTGGTAGGGCCGATTTCGCAATAAAGGCAGTCAAAAGAACAAATTTTGGGCCCCAGGGGGTCTACCCCCAAAGAAAGCCCCAATCTTCGCGATTTAACCGGCCCGAAAACGAAACGTGTGGGTTCCATCTTAAGGTTTGGGTGCCAACTGTTGCATGGTATGCCTGGCCACCAGATCTTTCATTTCCAGATAGGCCTTGCGGGCCCGGTCAAGATATTCCAGGAAACAGGGCAGCTCTTCTAAATATAGGGCCTGGGGGCCGTCACAAAGCGCGGTCTCCGGTTGCGGGTGAAATTCCACCAGGACCATATTGGCCCCGGCGATGACCCCCTGGGCCGCCACGTGGTAAATGTCCTTGATTCCGTCTGGGGCCTGGACCCGGGAGCCGATCGGATGTGAAGGATCCACGCATACCGGAAGCTTGGTGAGACGCTTTATGACCGGCACGTGGCCGAAATCTACCAGGTTGCGGTGAGGGTCCCCCAGATGGGTCCGCACCCCGCGCAGACAAAAAATGATATTGTGGTTACCTTCGCTGGCTATATACTCACAGGCGTTGAGACTCTCCTCGATGGTTAGCCCCATCCCACGCTTGTAAAGCACGGGAAATTCCTGCTGGTTCCCCACCGCCTTTAGGAGTTCGAAATTCTGGGCGTTACGCGTTCCAATCTGGAGCATCACCCCGGTAGGATGACCGGTCTGTTCCAGGGCCTCCCAGATCTCTTCGATATGATGGGGGGCCAGGACCTCCATGGCGATGACCTCGATGCCGTATTTGCCGGCCATTTCAAAGAGCCAGGGGAGACACTCTTTACCGTGGCCCTGGAAATCATAGGGAGAAGTACGGGGTTTGTAGGCCCCCATCCGGGCGGTCCGGACTCCGTTCTCCTGCAGCGCCTTAAAGATGGCCTCGGTATTTTCTTTGGTGTCAACGGCACAGAGCCCCACAAAGACGTGAAAAGAGTTTTGGTCAAAATGGAGCCCCCGGTAATCAAACCCTATGGGCTCCAGGTCGCCGTGGCGGCCGATCTGGCGGTATTTGGCCGAGATACGAATGGCCTTCTCCACCCCGGGCAGACTCTGGATCACTTCCAGCGGGATCTTGCGCGTATCACCGATGAGATGAATCTCCACTACCTTCCGGGTAATCCCCTGGTATTCCGCTACCTGCGTGCGTACCCCCTCAAACTGGGAAAGATACTTCATCAGGATCTGATATTCCGTGCTCTCGGGGGTAACGTCAGGTTTTAAGATGATGATCATGACCAACCACCTCCAAAAAATGCTTTAAAAGGCATTGTAACTCTCCTCAAGCGCTTTGCAATTTTGGCCCCTTTTAAAACATCAAAAATGAAAAATTATTTGATTTTTGGAAATTTATTAGCTTAGATGGTTTAAAATATTTAAAAAGGAGGCATAAAAATGATGGAAAATCTTTGGGGCACCGTCCACTTTTACCTTTTGAGCAAGACCTGGCAGGTAATCGGCGCCCTGCTCATCCTGGTGATCGGGGCCTGGTTTTGCAAACGGGCCGCCAATTTTTTTAAAAGGGTGCTTGAAAGGCGCCAGGTAGACCCGACCCTGACCAACTTTCTCGGAGGTCTTTTTTATTACGCCCTCCTGCTTCTCGTGATCATCGCAGCGGCGGGCCAGCTGGGCATAAATACCATGTCCTTCCTCACCGTGCTCGGCGCCTTGGGGCTGGCGGTGGGCCTGGCCTTAAAGGACTCCCTTTCCAATATCGCCGCCGGCATCATGATCATCTTATTCCGCCCCTTCCGCATAGGAGACGCGGTCACGATAGCCGGAGTGACCGGTAGCGTACAACAAATCGGGCTTTTTAATACCGTTTTACACACCCCGGACAACCAGAAGATCATTGTGCCGAACAGTAAAATCCTGGGGGACATCATTACCAATATCACCGCCAACGAAACCCGCCGCATTGACCTGGTGGTGGGTATCAGTTACGAAGACGATATTGATAAGGCCAAGGCTATTCTCTGGGAACTGGCCGCCAAGGACCAACGGATATTAAAAGATCCAGCCCCTACCATTGCGGTGGCTGAATTGGCCGACAGTTCGGTCAACCTGGTATTTAGGCCCTGGGTCAAGACCTCTGATTACTGGGCGGTGCGTTTTGACCTTACCGAACAGATCAAAAAGACCTTTGACGCCGAAGGGGTCAGTATCCCCTATCCCCAGCAGGACGTACACTTATTTGTGGAAAAAAACAAAGCCGCCTGAGGCTGTCTTAATTTATTGCCGAAAAGCGTTTAAAATGTATGCAGTTCCTGCGTAGGAGGCATTTTTATGGCTGGTATGGACAAAAAAAAGGCTATCGAAGCGGCCATCAGTCAGATTGAACGCCAATTTGGCCGGGGCACCATCATGCGCCTCGGGGAGGCCCCCAAAATCAGAGACGTTGCCACCATTTCTACGGGCTCCCTGGGGCTTGACCTTGCTACCGGGATTGGAGGGATCCCCAAAGGCCGCATCACCGAAATTTTCGGCCCGGAATCCTCAGGGAAAACCACCCTGGCCCTCCACGTCATCGCAGAGGCCCAAAAAGACGGAGGGACCGCCGCCTTTATCGACGCTGAACACGCCCTGGACGTCCACTACGCCCAAAAACTGGGGGTCAACGTGGACGACCTGCTGGTTTCCCAACCGGACACCGGGGAGCAGGCCCTGGAAATCGCCGAAGTCCTGGCGCGCAGCGGCGGAGTTGACGTCATCGTGGTGGACTCGGTGGCGGCCCTGGTACCCCAGGCTGAAATCGAGGGGGCCATGGACGAGATGCAGGTTGGTCTTCAGGCACGCCTCATGTCCAAGGCCATGCGGAAGCTGACGGCGGCCATCGCCAAGACGGGAACCGCGGTGGTCTTCATCAACCAGATCCGTATGAAGATAGGGATGGGGGCCTACGCCAACCCGGAGACCACCCCTGGAGGAAACGCCCTGAAATTCTATTCCAGTCTCCGGCTGGATATCAGACGCATAGGGACTATCAAGGACGGAAACGAGCCTGTAGGGAACCGGGTACGGGTAAAGGTGGTAAAAAACAAAATGGCCCCACCCTTCAAAGAAGCCGAGTTCGACATTTACTACGGGGAGGGAATCTCCAAATACACTGAACTTTTGGACTTAGGGGTCAAAATGGGGCTGATCGAAAAAAGCGGGGCCTGGTATTCCTACCAGGGCGAAAGATTGGGGCAGGGGAGAGAAAACGTCCGGCGCCTCTTTGAGGAAAAACCGGCCCTGGCCCAGGAGATCGAGAGCAAGATCCGCGAGATGGCCGGGTTGCCCCTCCGGCAGGAAGTAGAAGAAAAACGCGAGGCCCATGCCGGCTAATCCCCTAGAACGGCTCCGTTTCCTGGTAGTCGGGGACGTCATGCTTGACCGGTACTTCTGGGGAGAGGTGGAAAGGATCTCCCCGGAGGCCCCGGTACCGGTCTTCAACCTGCGCTACGTCACCAAGTCCCTGGGTGGGGCCGCCAACGTGGCCAATAATCTCAGGGGGCTCAGGGCCCAGGTGGAACTGGCCGGGGTCCTCGGGGAAGACCAGGAAGCCGAAGAATTCATCTCCCTGCTCAAGGAAAAAAAGATAGGTAGCCGGGGCCTGGTCAGGGAAAAAAATCGCCCCACCACCGTCAAGACCCGGATTATCGCCTCCTCCCAGCAATTGTTGCGGATCGATATCGAAGACCAAAACCCGCTCGCCAGGCAAACGGCTGAACTACTGCAAAAGGAGCTCAAAGGCCTCCTCAAAGAAGTAGACGGCGTCATCCTTTCTGATTACGCCAAAGGGGTGTTTTTGACCGACGGGCTCACCAATTGGGTCATCACCGAGGCCACCAGGCTCGGGCGTCCGGTGGTGGTAGACCCCAAGGGCCTTTCCTGGGAAAGATACCGGGGAGCTACGTGTATTACGCCAAACCTTAAAGAACTGAAAGAAATCGCCAAAGCCGAGGGCCTTTTTACCAAAGAAATGCCCACGGTCTGTGAACACCTCTGCCAGAAATACAACTTTTCCTTCATGCTGGTAACCCTCGGTCCGGAAGGGATCTACCTCCACCACCCGGAAATCAAAAAACGCTTTCCAGCCCAGGCCAGAGAGGTTTACGACGTCTCAGGGGCCGGGGACACAGTCATCGCTACTTTGAGCGCCTTTTACAGCGCCGGTTTTCCCATCGAAGAAGTGGTGGAGTTGGCCAACCGGGCCGCCGGGATCGTGGTGGGGAAAATCGGGACCCAGCCCATCCTCTGGGAAGAGATCGCCCCGTTTCTCCAATCTCATTGACGAAAGGTCCCTTTTACTTTATAGGATTAGCGCATCCCCATGAAGGAGGAAGGTTATGGCCAGACACAAAAAGATCGAACGGATGCGGGAAATTGAACGTCGTCGGCGCCGCCGGGCCAAGCTTGCCAAACTGCGGGCCAAGGGCCTCTTCCCGCGCCCTGAAGGTTACGACCCCCGGGTTTATCCCTACGTGGCTTACGCCGTAGCCAAAGGCATAATGAGTCTAGAAGAGGCCCTTAAAAGGCTTGAGGCGGCCAAGATCGAAGGATCTTCCTAACGGGCGCGCTCAATCAAACAGAGCATTTCCCGGACCGCCTCTTTCATCCCCACCATGATGGCCCGGGCTACGATGGCGTGCCCGATACTGAATTCTTCAATCTCCGGGATAGCAGCCACCGGAGAAATGTTATGGTAGTGTAGCCCGTGGCCTGCGTGGACTTCAAAGCCCAGGTCCTTGGCCACCCGGGCTGCCTCTTCTAAACGGGCAAATTCTAAGTCCATTTCCTCCGGGCCGCTGGCCTCCGCATAGTGGCCGGTATGGAGTTCTACCACGTCGGCCCCGGTCTTGGCCGCCGCTTTGAGCTGCTGGGGGTCAGGGTCAATAAAAATACTTACCTTGAGCCCCACTTCTTTGAGCTCCTCCACCACTTCCCTCACCTTGGCGGTGCGTCCCTTTACTTTTAGGCCCCCTTCGGTGGTTATCTCCTGGCGCCTTTCGGGGACCAGGGTCACCTGATCCGGACGGACCTCTTTGGCAAACTTTATCATCTCTTCGGTGGCCGCCATCTCCAGGATGAGCTTCGTCTTAACAATTTCACGCAAAAGCCGCACGTCCCGGTCCTGAATGTGGCGGCGATCCTCCCTTAAATGCACCACGATACCGTGCGCCCCTCCCAGCTCCGCCAGGACCGCCGCGTGGACCGGATCAGGATAATGGACTTTGCGGGCTTCCCGGACCGTAGCCACGTGATCCACGTTAACCGCCAGTTTGGCCGGCATATACTCCCTCCTTAGTAAGAAATTCAATGTCTTGCGGGCCTTTTCCCCAAGCAATTGGGCCATAACCGCATA
Source organism: Thermodesulfatator atlanticus (assembly GCA_011321895.1). Taxonomy (GTDB): domain Bacteria; phylum Desulfobacterota; class Thermodesulfobacteria; order Thermodesulfobacteriales; family Thermodesulfatatoraceae; genus Thermodesulfatator; species Thermodesulfatator atlanticus_A. The sequence goes on along the minus strand of DROK01000038.1, from coordinate 17,242 downwards.
TTCTTTGTCAAGCATAAGTTTGGCGGCATAGCGGCCCCGTTCATGTTCATGCCCTAAAAGATGAAGCAGACCATGGACCGCCAGCAAGAGGAGGTAATGGCGTTTGGGAATTCCATAAAGCTCGGCCTCTCTTAAGGCCGTGTCCACGGAAATAAGCACGTCCCCCAGGAGGCGGGGCTGTACTCCGGCAAAAGGGCCTTCTCTCTGAGAAAAGGAAATGACGTTGGTGGGGTAAGGTCTACCCAGGTAAAACTGGTTGTAGTGGGTTATGGTTTCGTCATCCACGAAGACAAAATTGGCCTCTTTGTCCGGGATATGAAGCAGCGCCAGGGCCTCTTCCAGCTTGCGCCGCAGCCAGGCAAGGGGCAGAGACTTTTTCTGGTAATTTAAGATTTCAACTGGCATCTCTTGAAGAGTTAGCCAAAGGCCTGTTTTAAGGCAAGTAAAAAAATGGGTTATTCCTTTTTGGCGCGCTCGGGCCAGAGGCGGTAAAGCCTTTCTTTCAACCCCTTTTCGAGGCCATGTCCTTTGGGACGGTAATAACACCGGTCCTTCAATTTGTCAGGGAGATACTGCTGCGAGACGAACCCTTCCGGAGCGTGGTGCGGGTAAACGTAGCCTTTGCCGTATCCCAGCCGGCGCATCAAAGCGGTCACCGGGTTGCGTAAATGAAGCGGCACCGGTTGGGCCCCGAATCTTTCCACGTCTTCCCGGGCCGCTTCCAGGGCCTGGTAAGCCGAATTACTTTTAGGAGCCAGGGCCACGTAAATCACCGCTTCGGCCAGCGCCAGTTCCCCTTCAGGGCGGCCCAAAAATTCAAAGGCCTCTTTGGCGGCGAGGGCAATTTGTAAGGCCCGGGGATCAGCCAGGCCTACGTCCTCAGCGGCGGCTGCTACCAGCCGCCGTATGATGACCAGCGGGTCCTCCCCGGCCTCAAGCATACGCACCATCCAGTAAAGGGCTGCGTCCGGATCACTGCCCCGCAAACTCTTGTGAAAGGCCGAAAGCAAGTCATAATGTTCCTCTCCCTCCCGGTCGTAAAGGAGGGGTTTTTTAAGGGGGATATTCTGTAAAAGATCTCTGGTGATTTTCCTTTTACCGTCTCTTTCTTCCGCGATTTGGGCCAGGTTTTCGAGAAAATTAAGGGCCATGCGTGCGTCCCCCTCGGCACTTTCGGCCAGCACCTCAAGCACCCCTTCTTCCACTTCTATCCCCTGGCTAGCCAAGACCTTGAGGGCTCGTTTGAGGATGAGCAGCAATTCTTCCCGGCTAAGGGGGTTCAGCCTGAAGACCTGGACCCGGGAGAGCAGGGGGGCCACGATCCGAAAAGAAGGGTTTTCAGTAGTGGCCCCTATAAGGGTAATCTTTCCCGTTTCGACAAAGGGCAAGAGGAAGTCCTGCTGGGCCTTGTTGAAGCGGTGAATTTCGTCAATAAAGATGATGGTCTTGCGCCCGTAGGCCCTGGCCTTTTGGGCCTGCTCCAGGGCCTTTCTAAGCTCTTTCAGGCCAGTCTCTACCGCCGAGACCGTGATAAACTCCGCCCCGCTCTCTCTGGCCAGGAGGCGGGCCAGGGTGGTCTTTCCGCAACCAGGAGGGCCCCAAAAAATAAGGGAGGGGAGCTGTTTGGTCTCCAAAAAGCGGGTCAGAATCTTGCCGGGCCCGAGGAGGTGCCCCTGGCCGACAAAATCCTCCAGGCGTTTGGGACGCAGACGCTCGGCCAGAGGTGGTTGTGGCTCAAAAAGGGCCCTGGGCACTAACCTGCCTTCTTACGCTGTTTGCGGGTTTTTCTTTCCGCCAGAAACAGGCGAGTAAAGCAAAACGTACACAAGGAAGTAATCAGATTCCAGGAAAAAAGCATAAAAAGGAGGGCTGAGCCTTTCACTTTCTTTTCCTCCGCCTTTTATCTTGAAAATATACCAGAAAACAGAACAGGGCCATAATCGCCACCAGGACCTCCCGGGCCACCCAGGAAGTCCAGCGGCTTTCCGCCAGATACCCTGGAAGGATGGTGACCATCCACCAGCCGGTGATAAGAAGGAGAAAAAGGGGGGTTACGTAGCGCATGATAAAAAAGAAGACCCGGGGCAGTTTTATATAACCGCCGCGATTGATTTCCGCCCAGGCCTGGGTCGGGTTAAAGGCCCAGAAGAAGATAAGTACCTCACATAAAGCAAAGACCACCACGAAGAAGGTCCCCGCCCAGAAATCCATTTCGTCAAGGGCGCCGGCCAAAAAGACGGCCACGTGGGCCACGGAAAAAAGGACAAACATGGTGGCCAGGACGGCGGTGCGGCGATCAAGCCTGAATTCGTCTTCCAAAAAGGCGATCACGGGCTGGGTAATGGCCACCGAAGAAGTAAGCCCGGCAAAAAAGAGGAGGATGAACCAGAGGAAACCGAAAAATTGACCAAGCGGGATATTGGCAAAGATGGCGGGCAGACTGACAAAGGCCAGGTTAAAGGCCCCACTGGCTGCAATCGTCTGGGCCGCCGCCACCCCGAAAAAGGCCGCCGCCGCCGGGATAGCAATTGAACCCCCGAGCACCACCTCGGCCAGCTCGTTAAGGGATGAGGCGGTTAAGGCCGAAAGGGTCAGATCGTCGTTCCGTTTGAGATAAGAAGCATAGGTAATGATAGCCCCAAAACCCAGACTCAGGGTAAAAAAGACCTGCCCGGCCGCCGCCAGCCACACCTTAGGGTTGGTTAGCTCTGCCCATTTGGGTTCCCACAGGAAGTTGAGCCCGGCCACCGCTGAGCCCATAGGGGTTTCCAGAGTAATGACCCTGATCATTAAGACCACGGCAAAGAGGAAGAGAAGCGGCATGGCCACTTTAGCCAACTTTTCGATGCCCCCGGAAATTCCCTTAATCAGGACAAAGACGTTTAACCCCATGGTGACGAGAAAAAAGAAATAGGCCTTAAGACTTGGACGATAAAAGTCCCCCTCCCCCATTCCGGTATAAGCATTGAGAAATTCTTTAAAAGGGGCCAGGTAAGTGTGAGGATCCGTTGAGGCCGGGACCTTGGGGAGCATCCCCAAAAGAGACATGACCGCGTACCCCAGGGTCCAGCTTTCGATATAGACGTAATAGCAAGAGACCACGAAAGGGACAAAAAGGCCCAGGACGCCTAAATATTTGGCCACCGGATGCGACCAAAGGAGGCGAAAGATGGCCGGAGTGGTCCCGTGACCGCGTATTCCCCCGTAACGCCCGATGGCCCATTCCACCCACATTAAAGGGATGGCGATCAAGACCAGAGAGATCATGTACGGGATCATGAAGACCCCGCCCCCGTTCTGGGCCGCCTGGGTGGGGAAACGCAAAAAATTACCCAAACCCACCGCGTTCCCGGCCATGGCCAAAATCAAACCTATCCTGGTGCCCCAGTGTTCACGATTTGGCATGGGCCTCCCTCCGTTATTTGGGGCTACTAGTAGTAAAGACTATTTGGAGAATCAAGTCTCTGGTTTAACTTCCTGTGAAAGGGGCCGACGCCTTTCCGGACGACGCCGGTCAAACGGAAGGCTTAAACGAAAAACGGTGGGTTGGTAAGTGTTTTCTACCTTTACCTCCCCGGCCAGTTCTTCGGTGATTCTGGAGACCAGGGCCAGGCCCATGCCAAAGTGTCCCGGCTTGGTGGTAAAAAACGGGTTAAAGATAAAAGGCAGGGCCTCAACCTTTATCCCTTCCCCGTAATCCTTTACCCAAAAATCGACTTTTTCCTGATCCGCGGTACACCTGAATAATACCGGCCCTTTTTGCCCGACCGCCTGGTGGGCTTCCAAAGCGTTCTGGATTAACTCTACCAAGGCTTCGGCTAGCAGTTCTGGATCAGTGTAGAAGGCAAGAGAAGGTATCTCACGGGGCAAACTGAGCTCCGGCTCCTCCCCGCTAATTTCCAGCTGAAAACGCTCTTTCACAAGTTCTATTATCTCTTTTAGTTCAACCAGACGAAACCTGGGGGTGGGCATGAGTACCAAGCGGCTTAAGGCCTGTAATAAATTTTCCAGACGTTCACACTGGTAAACCAGAGCCGCGGCGTAGGTGGCTGCCCGCTGGGGGTTCTCCTTTAATCTCCGGGCCAACCCCCCGATCACCAGGATGGGGTTACGGATATGGTGGGAAATGTCTGTCAACATACGCCCCAGAAAGGCCAGATGGCGGGTCTTTCTTAACGATCGTTCCAGGGCCTTTACCTGCGAAACGTTTTGAAAAGTAAAAACTACCGGCGAAAATTCCCCCATATCATAACGGACGAAGTGTAGATGGGCCACAAACCCCTCTTTTCCCCTGGGAACTAAAAAACCCTCCCCTTCGTAAACCCCCTTTTCCGCCAGTATACGTTGAATATTGGGCCAGAATATCCGCCGATCCTTTTCGTCAAAAAAGTAAGCAATATTTTTCCCTTTTAGGTTTTCCTCAGCCAGCAATTCCAGGGCCCGCTGGTTGGCATAAAGGATCTCGCCGTCTGGTTTGAGTAAAATGACCGCGGCCTTTATAAGATCTAAAATAGACCTGAAATCTACTTCGAATTCGTGAGGAAAAGTCATCTCTTTTTCCCAAAAAAACTTTTTTTAGGTCATATCAAAAACTAAAGGCCTTTTTCAAGACATTTTTAACCCCCTCCCAAACCAAAAAAGGCCCGCCAAAGCGGGCCTTTTAAAACGTGACCAAATTCGTTAAAAGTTTTATTTCTCTTCAGATTCCTTCTTTTCTTTCGGTTCTTCTGCCGGAGTCTCTTCCCGAGGTGCCTGAGTTTCTTCCTGGGGTCCTTGGCCTTCTTCGCCTTCGACAGTCGCGGCCTCAGAGGAAGCGGCTTCCACCTGTTCTTCTCCTCTGGCTTCAGGCTGGCCTTCCTGTTCTGCTTCCGGCTTGGCCTCGGCCACCTTAGCCTCTTCTTCAGTACCCTTTGCTTCTTCCTGGCCAGCCTCTGGTGGGGCTTCGGCTTTGGGCGCTTCGGCCTTAGGGGCTTCGGCCTTGGCCTCCTCTTCGGCCTTTTTCTTCGCCGGAGATGGCTTATGTTCCAGTTTGTCCGTCACCAATTCGATAAAGACCATCATGGCGGCGTCTCCCCGCCTGGGCCCGATACGCACTATGCGGGTAAAACCGCTCTGGCGGTAAGCGTAGCGCTCTTTAAGCTCAGAGAAGAGTTTCCGCACCACCGCCTTGTTAGGCAGAATGGAAAGGGCCTGTCTGCGCGCCGCCAGATCACCCTTTTTGGCCAGGGTGATCATTTTGTCTGCCCAGCGCCGTAATTCCTTGGCCTTGGCTTCGGTGGTCTTAATCTTTTCGTGCACAAACAGGGCCACCAGGAGGTTACGCAAAAGGGCCTGGCGATGTTCCCATTTCCCTACTAAACGACGACTTCTCTTTCTATGTCTCATGGTTCTTCTCCCTACTGTGCTTCTTTAGCTTCCTCAGGGGGTTTCCAATCAGGAATTTGCATGCCAAAGGAAAGACCCATCTTTTCAAGCACCTTCTTGAGCTCGTTGAGGCTCTTGCGCCCAAAATTTTTGGTCTTGAGCATTTCCGACTCTGTCTTTTGCACCAGCTCGCCAATATAACGGATATTGGCGTTTTTGAGACAATTAGCCGAGCGCACCGAAAGCTCCAGCTCGTCGATCTTCTTGTCGAGATATTTGTAATATTCTGGTTTTTCTTCCTCTTCCCGGGCCTTTTCGGTTTCGGCTTCTTCCTCCGCAAAATTGATGAAGATGGTCAGCTGGTCTTTTAAGATTTTGGCCGCGTAGGCCATAGCGTCCGCGGGATCCACGGTACCATCCGTCCAGATCTCCATTACCAGGCGATCAAAATCACTGCTCCGCCCTACCCGGGCCTGCGTGACCGTAAAATTGACCTTCTGGATGGGAGAAAAGACCGCATCCACCGGAATAATCCCGATCTCTTCCACCTTGGATAGATCTGCGGGTTGATAACCTTTACCCCACTCAACGTGCATTTCTATCTTGAGACGCCCGTCTTTGGTGAGGGTCGCAATATGGTGGTCAGGGTTTACGATTTCGGCCTGACCGTTGGTTTGGATATCCCCGGCCTTAACCTCGCCGCCACCTTCTTTTTCCAGCACAAAAATCTTGGGTTCCTCATCAAAGAGTTTGAAACGAACCCCTTTTAGATTGAGGATGATGTCGATTACGTCTTCTACCACCCCGGGCAGACTGGTGAATTCGTGAGAAACCCCCTCGATCTTGACCCAGGTAATGGCCACCCCCTGCAAGGAAGAGAGGAGCACCCGCCTCAAGGCGTTACCCAGGGTAACCCCAAAGCCCCGTTCCAGAGGTTCAATGATGAACTTACCGTAAAAAGGAGGACAAGAGTCTCCGTGGACCTGAACCCCTTTGGGCTTGATCAGTTCTAACCAATTTCGGCTAATAGGTACTTTCGTTTCCGCCATAGTATCACCCTGTCTTTAAATTTTCCGCTAACGGGAGTAGAACTCGACGATCAGCTGCTCCTGAATAGGCATGGTAATATCTTCGCGGGTAGGCAAGGCTTTAACCGTACCCTTAAAGTTTTCTGCGTCGAGTTCAAGCCACTGGGGCACCCCTCGACGCACCACGGCCTCCAAATTTTCCTGAATGAACGGGTTCTGACGATACTTTTCTTTGAGTTCAATCACCTCTCCTGGTTTTACCAGGTAAGAAGGAATATCCACCGTGCGACCGTTTACTTTAAACATCCCGTGGACGATCATTTGCCGGGCCTGAGACCTGGAAGCGGCAAAACCCAAGCGGTAAACCACGTTGTCCAACCTTCTTTCCAAGAATTGCAGCAGGTTATGGCCAGTCTGGCCCCGCATCCGGTCCGCCCAGTCAAAATACCGCTTAAATTGTTTCTCTGAGACCCCGTAAATCCTTTTGACCTTTTGTTTTTCCCGCAACCGGATCCCGTAGTCGGACCGTTTGGCCCGCATCTGGGCCTGCCCGTGTTGTCCGGGGGGATAACTCCTCCGCTCAAAGGCGCATTTATCCGTATAACAACGCTCTCCCTTCAAGAAGAGCTTCATTCCTTCTCTACGACACAACCGACAACGAGGCCCTGTATACCTAGCCAAGGCTTTCTCCTCCTTGAAAACTAAATTTTAGATCCTTCTCTTCTTAGGGGGACGACACCCGTCGTGCGGGATAGGGGTGACGTCTTTGATGAGGGTTATCTGAAAACCAGCCGCCTGTAAGGCGCGCAAAGCCGCTTCTCTGCCCGCGCCTGGTCCCTTGACGTATATCGCTACCTTGCGCATCCCGTGCTCCATGGCCCGTCGTGCCGCGGCTTGCGCTGCCAGCTGCGCCGCGTAAGGTGTCCCTTTCCGGGACCCCTTGAAACCCTCGGTCCCACCACTGGCCCAGGCGATCGTATTTCCCTGTTTATCGGTAATGGTGACGATGGTGTTGTTAAAGGTAGCGTGAATATGGGCTATTCCTTCAGGTACGTTCTTTTTCTCGCGTTTTTTGCCCCTTGGTCTTCTACGCTTCGCCATCTCTCCTCACCCCTTATTTTTTCCGTCTGCCGCGCAGCGAAGAAGGACGCGGCCCCTTTCTGGTTCTGGCGTTAGAACGCGTACGCTGCCCTCTTACCGGCAGCCCCATCCGGTGTCTGAGACCACGGTAACAACCCATATCCATCAGACGCTTGATATTGGCCGAGACTTCCCGCCTCAGGTCCCCTTCAACCTTGTATTCCCTTTCTATGATCTGACGGATACGGGTAAGCTCCTCCTCCGTGAGGTCTTTCGTCTTTTTATTCCAATCCACCTCAGCTTTAGTAAGGACCTTCTGAGCCAGCGTGCGCCCGATCCCGTAAATATAGGTAAGGGCAATCTCTATACGCTTGTTATCCGGAATGTCAACACCTGCTATCCTGGGCAAAGCCGATTACCTCCTTTCTAAAAAATTATCCCTGCCGCTGCTTATGACGCGGGTTCTCACAGATGACCCGCACCACACCCTTGCGTTTAATGATCTTACACTTACGGCAACGTTTTTTAACCGAAGCCTGTACCTTCATCTTTTACCCCTTCTTGCGCTCTTTTTTCGAACCCCGGTAGACGATACGCCCTCGGGATAGATCGTAGGGAGACAGCTCCACGATCACCTTGTCTCCCGGCAGGATGCGGATGTAATGCACCCGCATTTTACCCGAAATATGGGCCAAGACCTTATGGCCCGTCTCCAACTCCACCCGAAACATGGCGTTAGGCAAAGCCTCTACCACGGTCCCTTCTACTTGGATGGCCTCTTCTTTCGGCATAAGCCCCTCTTAAATTTTGGATAATATTTCCGGTCCCTTAGGCGTAATCACCACCGAATGTTCAAAATGTGCCGCCAACCCCCGGTCTTTAGTGACCGCCGTCCAGCCGTCCGGAAGAATTTCAATGGCGTAATCCCCGGTAACCACCATGGGCTCTATGGCTAGCACCATACCCGCCATAAGTTTGGGCCCTTTTCCCCGGCGCCCAAAATTGGGCACCTCCGGGGGTTCGTGCAGGTTTCTTCCTATCCCGTGCCCCACAAAATCGCGAATCACGTTAAAACCCGCCTTCTCCGCCACGTTCTGGATGGTGGCCGAAATATCCTGCACCCGGTTCCCGATCCGGGCCTTATCAATGGCCCGATACAAGGCCTCCTCGGTAACCTCCATCAATCTTTGCGCTTCTTCAGATATTTCTCCCACGGCCACGGTAAGGGCCGCGTCTCCCACGTACCCTTCGTAAACAGCCCCAAAGTCGAGGCTTACTATGTCGCCCTCTTTAAGGACTTTCTCTTTCAAGGGCATCCCGTGCACCACTTCTTCGTTCACCGAAACACACAAACTAAAGGGGTAGCCCCGGTAACCTTTAAAGGCCGGCAGGGCTCCCCTTTTTTGGACAATCTCTTCCGCGATACGGTTCAAATCCCAGGCTGAAACGCCAGGGGCAATCGTTTCCTTTAAAGTATACAATACCTCCGCTACGATGGCATTTGCTTTACGCAATAAATCAATTTCCCAAGGGGCCTTTAACGTAATCTTGGCAGGCCCCTTGGCCTTTTTCACTATTTGGGTTTTACGCAAGGTTAACCGCCGAGTAGCTGAACAATCCTGTTAAAAATTTCTTCGATGGAGCCCATCCCGTCAATCCGGTGCAGGACCCCTTTCTTCTCGTAATAAGCGATAATGGGCTCGGTCTGTTCGTGATACACCTTCAACCGGTTGCGCACCGTCTCTTCGTTATCGTCCGCCCGCTGATAGAGCTCTCCGCCACAGACGTCACATTTACCTTCCTCTTTGGGCGGCTTGAACATTACATGATACATCATGCCGCACTTCTTGCAAGTACGCCGCCCGGTAAGACGTTTGACCAACTCTTCGTCAGGTACGTCGATCAAGATGGCGTAATCGATTTTCTTGCCAAGCTTTTCCAGAAGCTTGTCCAGGGCTTCGGCCTGAGGCACCGTCCGCGGGAACCCGTCTAAAATAAAGCCCTTTTCACAATCAGGCTGTTTGAGGCGCTCCTCCACCATGCCGAGCACAATCTCATCCGGTACCAGCGCCCCTTTGTCCATATATTCTTTGGCCTTCTTCCCCAGCTCGGTACCTTTGGAAAGATGCTCACGGAACATATCACCGGTGGAAATCTGGGGAATACCGTATTTCTCGGCAATCATCTTGGCCTGCGTCCCTTTACCTGCCCCCGGTGGTCCCAAAAATACGATGTTCATAGCCCCCTCCTTTAACGAATTTAACGGCGACCGCGTAGCCGCCCCTGCTTCATGAGGCCTTCATAATGCCTCGTCAAAAGGTGTGACTCCAGCTGCGCCATGGTATCCATGGCTACCCCAACCACGATCAAAAGGGCCGTGCCCCCAAAATAAAAGGGTACGTTAAATTTAGCTATCAAAATGGTGGGCAAAACGCAAATGGCAGAAACGTAAAGGGCCCCGATTAAAGTGATCCGCGTAAGCACCCGGTCCAAAAATTCGGCCGTAGCGCGCCCGGGCCTTATCCCAGGGATGAATCCGCCGTATTTTTGTAAATTTTCGGCTACCTCGTCCGGATTGAAGATGATGGCGGTGTAGAAATAGCAGAAGAAGATGATCAACGCCACGAAGAGTAATTCGTAGACCAAGTTGCCCGGCCTGAAGAAAGAGGCCACCTGCTGAAAAGACTCTAGCGGCACAAAACTGGCCACGGTGGCCGGAAACATGAGGACCGAAGAAGCAAAAATCGGCGGGATAACCCCCGCCATATTTACCTTCAAGGGTAGATACGTGGTCTGCCCCCCTACTACCTGACGCCCCACCTGACGCCTCGCGTAGTGAACAGGGATACGTCGCTGGGCCCGCTCCATAAAGACCGTAAAGGCCACCACCGCGACCACCAGGACGATAATGAAGAGTAAAACCAGCGGGGACAACTCCCCTGTCTTAACAAAGCGGATGGTATTCATGATGGCAGAAGGCATGCGCGCCACGATACCGGCAAAGATGAGCATGGATATACCGTTGCCAATCCCGTGCTCCGTCATCTGTTCCCCGAGCCACATGAGAAAGACCGTCCCCGTAGTGAGGGTGAGCATGGTAAGGAGCCTGAAACCCCAGCCCGGGAACATGACGATGGGCTCTCCGTTTGGCCCGCTCATTTTTTCAAGCCCCAGCGCGATCCCAAACCCCTGCACCAGACAGATGGCCACCGTCAGGTAGCGCGTATAATAGGCAATCTTGCGCCGCCCCTCCGGCCCTTCCCTTTGCATTTCCTTAATGCTGGGAAAAACCACCGTCAGAAGCTGAAGGATAATGGAGGCGCTGATGTAAGGCATGATCCCCAGGGCGCAGATCGAAAGCTTACGCAGCGCCCCGCCGGAGAACATGTCAATAAAACCAAAAATGGTCCCCCCGGCCCGGGAAAAGAGGGCCACTAAGGCCTCGGTGTTGATACCCGGGGTGGGAATCTGGACCGCTATCCGATAAATAGCAAGCGCCGCCAGTAAAAAGAAGATCCGGCGGCGCAACTCAGGAATATTGGCAAGGGTTTCCACCCCTTTGGTCTGTAACATGTAAAGGACCCCTTAAAGAGGAATTATCTCCACCGTTCCCCCTGCGGCCTCAATTTTTTTGCGGGCGGAAGCCGAAACCGCATGGCACTTTATCTTGAGGGCGATATTCAGCTCACCGTCTCCCAGGATCTTTACCGGCCTGGGTTTCCCCTTGAGAAGACGGGCCTTCCGAAGGGTTTCCGGGGTTACCTCCGCCCCGGCCTCAAACTTCTTGGCGAGATCGCCCACGTTAAAGACCGCGTATTCTACCCGAAAGGGGTTTTTGAAGCCCCGCTTGGGTAAACGCCGCAAAATGGGCATCTGGCCGCCTTCAAACCAGGGGGGTACCCCACCCCCGGTACGCGCCTTCTGCCCTTTATGCCCGCGGCAGGAGGTCTTACCGTGTCCCGAACCAGGGCCACGGCCTACCCGTTTTTCTTTCTTTTTGGACCCTGGAAAAGGCGAAAGATTAGCCAGGCTGATCCCTTCAGCCATTGATCTCCTCCACTTTGACAAGATGTTTTATCTTTTCGATCATCCCCCGGATACAAGGATTGTCCGGGCGGATGACGGTGTGTCTTATACGCCTAAGCCCCAAAGCCTGGATGGTCGCCCTCTGCTTCTTGGACCAACCATATTTGCTGCGTACCAAGGTGATCTTAAGCTGCTTCGCCATGGCCTTCACCCACTTCTTCGAGTTCAAGGTTACGCTTCTTGGCCACGTGTTCGGGACTCTGGAGTAGCTCCAAGGCCCGGAACGTGGCCTTGACCACGTTGTGCGGGTTGGTGCTCCGGATGCACTTGGTCACCACGTCCCTTATGCCCACGGCGTCCATGATCGCCCGCACCGTACCTCCCGCGATAACTCCCGTACCAGGCGGGCCCGGCTTTAAAAGGACCTTGGCCGCGCCGTATTCCCCTATGATGGGGTGCGGAATGGTCCCCTTGATGACCGGGACCGTTATCATGTTCTTCCGGGCCTTTTCCAAGGCCTTGCGGATTGCGTCTGGCACTTCCGGGGCCTTTCCGAGGCCGTAACCAACCCGTCCGGCTCCGTCCCCTACCACTACCAGAGCTGAGAAACGAAACCTGCGCCCACCTTTGTGGACCTTAGCTACCCGGTTGATAAATATGATCTTTTCAATCAGCTGTTCTTGTTCTTTAGGTGACGCCACCAAGGCTCAAACCTCCCTCTTAAAACTCTAGGCCCGCGGCCCGAGCCCCTTCGGCCAGGGCCTTAACGCGGCCGTGGTACTTGTAACCCCCGCGGTCGAAAACCACCTTCTTGATACCGGCTTCAAGGGCCCGCTTACCGATCAACTCCCCTACCGCTTTGGCAACCGCGGTCTTACCTCCGTCCTTTTTAAGCTCCGCCAGCTTTTCCCTGATCTGGGGCGTGAGAGAAGAAGCCGCCACCAGCGTCCGCCCCGATACGTCATCGATAATCTGGGCGTAAATATGCTTGCAGGAACGAAATACCGAAAGCCTAGGTCTTTCCGGTGTCCCAAAAATCTTTTTACGAACGCGCCGTTTTCTCCTGAGACGTGCCAATACCTTTCTGCTTGTTCTTCCCATAGCTTCTTCACCCTGACCTTATTTCTTACCGCCTTTGCCGGCTTTGCGTAGGATCTTCTCACCCGTGTAACGGATACCCTTCCCCTTGTAGGGTTCAGGGGGCCTAAGCTTACGAATATTGGCTGCCGTTTGTCCAACCAGCTCTTTGTCAATGCCCTCCAGAATGATCTGAAATTGGACCTCCCCCGCGCCCTTTTGCACCTTGGCGGTGATCCCTGGAGGGAGCTTGAACTCCACCGGATGGGAATAACCCAGGTTCAGGACCAGGGTATCCCCTTTAAGCTCTGCCCGGTAACCGAGCCCCACTATATCCAGCGACTTCGTAAAACCCTGGCTTACTCCGATTACCCAATTGTTGAGCAGGGCCCGGGCCAGCCCGTGAAAAGCCTTGACTTTTCTGGCCAAACGCTTCTGCACCTCGGCCGGCAAGACCTTTATTTCGTTACCGTTTACCTCAAATTCCACCAGGGGAGGACGAGGTTTCTCCAGGCGCCCCTTCGGCCCCTGGACGATAATTTTGTCTTCTTTTATTTCTACTTTAACCCCTTCCGGAAGCGGAACAGGCTTTCTGCCAATACGGGAAAGCATATCTCCTCACCTCGCTACCAGACTTCACAGATTACTTCTCCCCCAATGCCCCTCTTGCGGGCTTCTTTGTCAGTCATGATGCCTTGGGAGGTAGAAATGATGGCCACCCCGTAACCTCCCAGGACCTGGGGAAGTTCGTCCTTTTTCACGTAAACCCTCCGCCCGGGCTTGCTTACCCGTTTAAGCCCGGCGATTACCGGCCTTCTCTGCTCATCGTATTTCAGTACCAGTTCGATCTTTCCTTGCGGTCCCTCCGGGATGAACTTGAAATCTTCAATATAACCTTCTTCCTTGAGAATCTTGGCTATAGCCAGCTTCATCTTGGAAGCCGGTATCTCTACCGTTTTATGCCGCACCATACAAGCGTTACGAATGCGGGCCAACATATCAGCAATAGGATCGGTCATCATGGCTCAACACCCCTTACCAACTGGCTTTTCTCACGCCAGGAATTTTCCCTTCAGAAGCCAATTTGCGAAAACAAATACGACAGAGCCCGAAACGGCGAATATAAGCCCTTGGCCTCCCGCAAATAGAACACCGGTTGCGCTTGCGCACCTTAAACTTGGGCTCTTTCATGGCTTTTACGATCTGGGCTTTCCGCGGCATGATTCCTCCTATCTCCTGCGCTTAAAGGGCATTCCCAAAAGCTTCAAAAGCTCAAAGGCCTCTTCGTCTGTCTCGGCCGTGGTGACAAAGGTGATATTCATCCCCTTGATCTTTTCCACTTTGTTGGGATCCACTTCCGGAAAAATGGTGTGGTCACTTATTCCCAAAGTATAATTGCCCCTGCCGTCAAAACCTTTGGTCGGCACCCCCCGAAAGTCTCTGACCCGGGGCAAGGCCACGTTTACCAGCCGCGCAAAGAAGTCATACATCCGCTGTTTGCGCAAGGTTACCATGACCCCGATGGGCATCCCTTCCCGCAACTTAAAGGCCGCGATAGACTTGCGGGCGCGCCTTATGCTCGGCTTCTGGCCAGAAATCATGGCCAGCTCTTCCACCGCCTGATCGATGATCTTGGGGTTTTGTACTGCTTCCCCCAACCCCATATTGAGACAGATCTTTTGCAGCCTGGGCACCTCTAAAAGGTTCTTGTAACCGAACTTTTCCATCAATTTAGGTACTACTTCCTCTTGGTAAAATTCTCTCAGCCAGGACATAGCCACCCTACTCCTTCGCCTCAATTATCTCGCCACATTTTTTACAGACCCGCACCTTGGTGCCGTCTTCAAGGATCTTGCGTCCTATCCGCACCCCGCGGCTACATTTGGGACAAAAGACCATGAGGTTGGAGATATGGATGGGCGCAGGCTTTTCCACGATCCCTCCTTCGGCGTAAGGGGTCGGCCGCATATGCCGCTTGACGATGTTTACCCCCTCAACCACCGCCCGCTGCCGCCGGGGAAAGACCTGTAACACCCGTCCGATCTTCCCTTTATCCTTGCCTGCAATCACCACCACCTGGTCGTTTTTGCGGATATGACACTTTACCTGGTGCGGCTTAAGGTCTCTGCGCTGTTTGCTCCTGAAAAGTGGCATAGCTAAAACCCCTTAAAGAACTTCTGGTGCCAACGAGATTATTTTCATGAAATTTTTGGCCCTCAACTCCCTTCCCACCGGGCCAAAAATACGGGTCCCAATCGGTTCTCCCCACTGGTTAATCAAAACGGCCGCGTTTTCGTCAAAGCGAATCAACGTGCCGTCAGAACGCGGCTGCTCTTTCTTGGTCCGCACCACCACGGCCCGAACCACGTCTCCGGCCTTTACTTTGGAATTAGGCAAAGCCTCTTTGACCGAAGCGATGATCACGTCCCCGATGCGCGCGTAACGGCGTCCGGAACCACCCAGCACCCTGATACACATAATGCGTTTGGCACCGGAGTTATCAGCCACGTTAAGGTAAGTCTGTTGTTGAATCATAGCTCTTCACCACCCTTCTAAGCCGACGTTTCTTCCCTCTCTAAAACTTTTGCCCTTTCCAAAATTTCCCGCACCCGCCATCTTTTATGCCGGGAAAGGGGACGGGTCTCTTCTATCAGGACCTTGTCGCCGATACGACAGGCGTTGTCTTCATCATGGGCCATGAACTTCTTCCTTCGCCTTACGTATTTCTTGTAAAGAGGGTGCAAAACGAGCCTCTCTACCATTACCACTACCGTCTTGTCCATCTTGTCACTGACTACGGTCCCGATAAATTGTTTGCTCTGTTTCTTGCTCTCTCCCATCTTCATGACCCTTTATTAAGAATGAATTCCTAACTCTTTTTCACGTATCACCGTAAGCACCCGGGCGATATCCCTTTTTACCTGCCGAATACGCATCGGATTTTCCAGCTGGTGAATGGACTTTTGAAAACGCAAATTAAATAACTCTTCCCGCAATTCCCGCAACTTTTCCTGAAGCTCCACCACGGATAAGCGGCGCAATTCTTCCGCCTTCATAACCGGTCCTCCCGCGAGACAATCTTACATTTGATAGGCAGCTTATCAGCCGCCAGCTTCAAAGCCTGACGCGCCACCTCTTCCGGTACCCCTTCGATCTCATAAATGATTCGCCCCGGCTTTATTACCGCTACCCAGCCCTCTACGTTTCCTTTACCTTTACCCATCCGGGTTTCAGCGGGCTTTTTGGTAATCGGTTTGTCAGGAAAGACCCTTATCCAGATCTTGGCCCCTTTTTTGGCGTGGCGCACGATGGCCACCCGGCCGGCCTCGATCTGCTGTGCGGTAAGCCAACAGTGATCAAGGGCCCTCAGGCCGAACTCACCGAAGGCCACGGCGTTGCCCCGCCAGGCCTTACCCCGGTTACGGCCCTTTTGTTGTTTCCGGTATTTGACTTTACGCGGTTGCAGCAACATATTTTCTTACCTCCTAAAGATTAAGAGGCGCCATCTCTCCTTTCTCCGGCAAGACCTCTCCCTTAAAGACCCAGACTTTTACCCCGATCACCCCGTATTTGGTATTGGCCTCGGCAAAACCATAATCGATATCAGCCCGCAAGGTATGGAGAGGCACACGCCCTTCCCGGTACCATTCCTTCCGGGCAATCTCAGCCCCACCCAGGCGGCCCTTACACTGGACCTTGATTCCCTGGGCCCCGAAGCGCATGGCCAAAGCCACCGCCCTTTTCATGGCCCGCCTGAAAGAAACCCGTCGCTCAAGCTGCGTGGCGATGTTTTCCGCCACCAATTGCGCGTCAAGCTCCGGCCGCCTCACTTCCACGATATCAATATGGATTTCCTTACCCCCGGTAAGCTCTTCCAGCGCCTTTTTAAGGGCTTCAATCTCGGCACCCTTTTTCCCGATCACAATCCCGGGACGGGCCGTATGAATGATGATCCGGACTTTGTTGGCCGCCCGTTCCACTTCTATCCGGGAGATCCCCGCGTGTTTTAACCGCTCCTTGATATAACGACGGATCTTATAGTCCTCGTGCACCAATTTGGGAAAATCCTGCTTGGCAAACCAGCGGGAATCCCACGTTCTGGTAATCCCGATCCTAAGCCCTATGGGATTTACTTTCTGACCCAACGTTCACCCTCCTCTTAAGGCTTCTCTTCTACTACGATGGTGATGTGGCTAGTCCGTTTGAGAATCCGGCTAGCCCGCCCAAACGCACGGGGCCAGATCCTCTTAAGCCTCGGCCCCTCGTCAACGTAAGCCCTTTTGACGTAAAGACGGTCAGGGTCCATCTGGTAATTATGCTCAGCGTTGGCAATCGCCGACTCCAGCACCTTCCTCACCAGCCGCGCCGCCTTTTTGGGCGTAAACCTCAGAATATTCAAGGCCTCGTCCACGGGTTTGCCCCGGATAAGGTCTACCACCAAACGTGCCTTATAAGGCGATATGCGCACATATCTGGCCACCGCTCGCGCTTCCATGACTCAACCCCTATTTTTTCTTTCCTTTTACTTTGCCTTTATCTGCCGCATGCCCGCGGTAAGTCCTGGTAGGGGCAAATTCCCCCAGTTTGTGACCAACCATGTTCTCCGTAACGTAGACCGGGATAAACTTGTGCCCGTTGTGCACCGCGAAAGTAAGCCCTACAAACTC
>DROK01000037.1 GCA_011321895.1 Thermodesulfatator atlanticus | reverse complement strand
TCCTCTGGTTTCTTTTAACTCCAGCCACCAGGGCTTGACAAAAGGTCTGAGCCTGAAGCGCAGAGTAAGTCTGCTCTGGGGGGTATTGACCGTCACCCCTTTGGTGACGATCTCTTTTTGGGCGTAAGAGATGGTTCCCCCGCGTAGGCGAAGGGGCAGAGGGAAACGCTGGTAGCGCAGCGCTAAATCCTGGGGGTGAAGTGCAAAGGCCACCTGCGGGTGGCGCAAAAGTCCCTCCACCTTTACCCGCCCGGAAAGTCGCCCCTGGCCGGAAAGGGCCTTTATTTCGTTTGCGATACGGTCCGGGAGGGGGAGCCGGAAGAGGACCTCCTGCAGCCGGGGAAAAGGCCCCGCAAACCGGGCCGCAAAATGAAGTTTGGCCCCGGGGTCTTTGAGTTTGGTAAGGGGGAGGGTAAGGGTCGCTTCTCTGAGTAGAAGGTCCTGATAATGTGCCTTGGCGTCTTTGACCGTCAGCTTTCCCTTTTCGATGGCCACCTTCCCCGAGACCTTGGTCAGGAGGAGATCAAGTTTGGGGACCTTTATGCGGGCCTCCTGGGCCTGGCCCACGTAGGTGAGGTTTTCCAGTTTGAAGAGGGTCTTCACGGTGGGGGCCTGGCTTTTAAAATGGGTTTCGTAAGCCAGGCCGGCCTGGACGATCTCGGCAAACCTAAGAAAGCCCCTGTTTTTTTCCAGAAAGACGAAAAGCCTCTTTTTGATCTCCTCCCAGTCGCCCCGGGTGATAAAGAAATCGAACCGGCTCCCCTGAGGATTTTTCACGAAAAGGCCCCGGGCTTCAAGCAGGGGATGGCGGGCGACGAGTTCCTTGATCTCTACCTTTAATTCGCCAGGCTGGTAAGAGGCCTGGCCTATCAAGGCCGAACAGTCAAAAAAGAGGGGTGGGTTCTTTTGGCGTACCAGACAGGGCGCGGTGGCTGTAAAACCCAAAAGCCATTTCCCTTCTTCAAAACGGTAAGATAGGTCAAGGTTAAGGTCGGTCTTTAAGCGCTCAAGGGGCCAGTCTTCTTTTAGAGGGGGCAGCTTTTCCAGATCAGCGTGCCGGACCCGGACCAACCCTTCTAAAAGGGCTTCTTTAGGCCAGAGTTTGAGGGTAAAGGTGAGCTTTTTTAAGGCCCTGTTTTGGCCAGAGAGCTCAAGCTCAAGAAACTCCTTTTTGAGCCCCAGAAGCCCCCGGGTCTCGGTAAGCAGAGTATAAACTTCGGGGCCTTTTTGTTTTTTAAAGGTGGCGTCTTCAAATTCTATGGTAATTTCCGGGACCTTCGTAAGGAGGGTCTCAAGCTTGGGAAATAGCTCTTTAAAGCCCGTTTGAGCCTCTTTGGGCGGAGCCCCTTCCGGTGGAGCCCTGGTTAAAAGGGTAAGGACCGGTCCTTCGAGTTTACATTTTTCCACTACTATTTCTTTCCGGAAGAGGGGAGCAAGACGTAAGATGAGGTCCCCTGCGCGGAGGTCAAAGACAAATTTTTTCCCTTCAACCTTTAAATTTTTGACCTTGACCCGGGGTGTGGGGAGGAAACGGAGTCTTACTTCGGCAACGGAGACTTTGGCCTGCAAGCGGGTTGAGAGTTCTTGGGCCAGGTAATGACGGATCTTTTCCAGGTTCAAAAAATAGGGCAGGAGAAAGAGGACCAGGGCCAGCAAGAGGATCAAAGACCCTAAAATCAGGCCGGTTATTTTGAGGACTTTTTTCATCGGTTCTTAGGCTGGTCGGGGAGGGCGGATTTGAACCGCCGACCCCCTGCTCCCAAGGCAGGTGCGCTGCCAGGCTGCGCTACTCCCCGCAGGTTGTTCAAAATTTAGCCCCAAGCCCTTTGGTACGCAAGGATCCGTTCTCATTTTTCGGAACGAAAAAATTAGAACGAATCCCTGGAGCATTGTAAGGCCCAGCTTAAAAGACTAATACCTGCCACCCTTCTTTAAAATAGCGGCCAAGGCTTGGGTGGCCCTGCATATCGGCCAGGAGTTTTAAGCCGCTTTTTTCCGCCACTTCTACCGTGCCCATCTTAGTGGCACACGCCCGACAGACGCCTTCGACCAGGTCTTGCTGCCGCACCTTCTCCCAGAGGTGGTGCAGAAAGAAGGTCTTATCCTCCAGCTGGGGAAGTAATTTGGTGGCCTCTCCTTCCAGGATTAACCGGGCTTCTATCCCCTTTTCTGTCATATCCAGGACATTTAAAAGGACGTGTACGAAACACATGGCTTCCCCGCGGAAGGCGACCAAGATAACTTTAGACATAAAGGCTCCTTGGGTTTAAATTTCGTCTTAAAAACTATAAACCCAGCCTGGGGAGGAGGCCATGGCTTTGATGGAAATAAGTGTCATTCCCCTGGGGACGGGCTCAACCAGTTTGGGCCGTTACGTGGCGGAAATCGAAAAATATCTGGTGGAACATAATATCCCCCACACCTTGACCGACATGGGCACTATCATAGAAGGGGAGGTCGAGGAACTTTTGGCCCTGGCCCGCAAGCTGCACGAGATCCCCTTTAAGGCCGGGGCCAAACGGGTTTACACGGCCCTTAAGATTGATGACCGGAGGGATAAAGAGGTCCATCTTGGGACCAAGACCGAAAGTGTGAAGAGGCAGCTTGGTGAAATGGCTTAGATTCTGGTGGGTCCTTGCCCTTTTGGGACTTGGTCTGGGGGCCATTAAAGGGGGTTTTGCCTTTGTGTGGTCCCGGGCCGCGTCCCTTTGTCTCTCCTGTATGGGGCTTCAATGAGACTTTCCAAGAGGCGTTTGAGCCAGCTCTTTTTTGCCCTCCTGGCCAACGCCAATGTTTGGGCCCTCTGGGAAAAGGCCCTTTTCAGGGGCTGGCCCAAGGGGTTGTGTTTTCCGGGGCTCAATTGTTATTCCTGCCCCCTGGCCCTTTTTGCCTGCCCCTTAGGGAGTTTACAGCAGGCGCTGGCAGGCCTCAGGCTCTTGGGCAGCCAGGCCCTCTACGCTCTGGTCTACGTGGTGGGTTTTCTTTTTCTTTGCGGGTTCTGGCTGGGGCGCCTGGTTTGCGGCTGGGTCTGCCCCTTCGGCCTTATCCAGGAGCTCTTCTACCGTATTCCGGGCCCCAAAGGGCAACTGCCGAAGCCAACCCGTTACGTGAAATACGTCTTGCTCTTCTTACTGGTCCTTTTTTTGCCTCTCTGGCTTAAAGGACCAAGTGGCTACGGCGAGGTCTGGTTTTGCCGCCTGGTCTGCCCGGCTGGCACGCTGGAAGCCGGGCTCTTCAACCTTGCGCTAAGGCCAGAGCTTCGGACGCTGGTCCATTTCTTTTTCTATTGGAAGGTCCTGCTATTGGGGGTCATTCTGGTTCTGTGTGTCTTTTTCTTCCGCTTTTTTTGCGTGGTCTTGTGCCCCCTGGGGGCTATCTACGGCCTTTTTAACCGGTTTGGTTTTTTCAGGTTGTCCTGGCGGGGTAAAGACTGCCTTGATTGCGGGCTCTGTCGTCAGATTTGTCCTTTACACTTAAAAATTCCCGAAGAGATCAATGGTTGTGAATGTATTCGTTGCCTTAATTGCCTTAAAGTCTGTCCACCCCGCGTAATTGAGCTCAATTTTTCTTTAACCCCGAAAGGGCCGATTGACTCTGGTCAAACCTCTGCTAAAAGCGGAGTATGCGCAAAGACGGGAGGGCCGCGGACGAAATAAGGCCGGTCAAGATAATTCCCCATTTTTTGAAGTATGCCGAGGGGTCTGCCCTTATCGAACTGGGGGAGACTAAGGTCATCTGTAGCGTTTCGGTGGAAGAAAAGGTCCCGCCCTTTTTGAAAGACACCGGGATGGGCTGGATTACCGCCGAATACGCCATGCTTCCCCGGGCCACCCAGGCGCGGACCCCGCGAGATTCGGTGGTGGGGAAGAAGGGGCGTTCTTATGAAATTCAACGCCTGATCGGGCGGAGCCTGCGGGCGGTGGTGGACTTGAGCCTCCTTGGCGAGCGTACCTTCTGGGTGGATTGTGACGTTATCCAGGCCGACGGTGGCACCCGCACGGCCTCCATCACCGGGGCCTGGGTAGCCCTGGCCCTGGCCTTTCGTAAACTTTTGGCCCAGGGGGTGCTGAGTCGTGATCCCATGAAAGAGGCACTGGCCGCCATCAGTTGTGGACTGGTGGCCGGTGAGATCCTGCTTGACCTTACCTACGAAGAGGATTCTTTAGCGGAAGTGGACGCCAATTTTGTCATGACCGCCGGGGGCAAAATAGTAGAAATCCAGGCCGCGGCGGAGAAGGACCCTTTTTCTTGGGAGGTTTTTGAGACCATGCGCCGCCTGGCCGAACAGGGGATCCAGAAGCTGATAAATATTCAACGGAAGGTGTTAGAAGATGCCTAAGAAGAAAGAAAAAATCCTGGTCTTAGCCACCAGAAACCCGGGTAAATTAAGGGAGCTTAAGGCCTTGCTCCAGGACCTTGACCTGGAAGTAAAAGGCCTTGAGGAATTTCCCGAGGCCCCGGAGGTGATCGAAACGGGCCAGACTTTTTTTGAAAACGCCTTTCAAAAGGCCCGGGAAATCGCTTTGGCCACCGGACACTTGGCCATGGCTGATGATTCGGGCCTTGAGGTAGACGCCCTGGGAGGTGCCCCGGGTGTGTTTTCGGCCCGTTACGCCGGGCCCAAGGCCAGCGATGAAGAAAACATCAAAAAGCTCCTTAAAGAACTGGAAGGGGTTCCCCTTGAAAGACGAACCGCCCGTTTTCGCTGTGTGATCGTGGTGTATCATCCTTCGGGGCACTGGTTTAAGGCTGAAGGTACCTGGGAGGGCTTGATCACCCTGGAGCCCCGGGGAGAGGGAGGTTTTGGCTACGATCCGGTATTCCTCATCCCGGATCTGGGAAAGACGGCGGCTGAAATCCCCCCGGAGCTCAAAAACCAGCTGAGTCACCGGGCCAAGGCCCTGGCGGAGATGAAATATAAACTTCCTTCTTTCCTGGAGACCCTTTGATGATGGAAAAGGCCTGTACTCTTCCCGATTATACCCGTATCCCTCAAGAGGCGTACGAAATCCTAAAAGAGACCAGGACCATCGCGCTGGTGGGGGCAAGCCCCAAACCCGAAAGACCAAGCCACCAGGTCATGAAATACCTCCTGGAACAGGGCTTTCGGGTCATCCCCGTAAACCCGGGCCAACGCGAGATCCTGGGGCAACCCTGTTATCCCAATATTTCCGCCCTCCCTGAAGGAGAAAAGATCGATACGGTCGTCATTTTCAGGAGGGCTGATCAGGTACCCCCTCTGGTAGCGGAGGCCCTCGCGCGGGGGATTAAGAACATCTGGCTTCAGGAAGGCATCATAAGCCCCGAGGCGGAAAGGCTGGCCCGGGAGGCCGGGGCGCGCATCGTTATGGGCCTTTGTTTCAAAAAGGTGCACCAGATAAGTAAGCAAAAAGGCCCTGCGGGTTAACCCGCAGGGCCTTTGGTTAAGCGGCCCTCTCAAGACTGGCCCTTAATTCTTTAAGACAATTGACCACCACTTCCACCCGGGGAGAAATGTCTTCTTTCAAGGTCCTGAAGACTTTTTCAAGCTCACTCTGGTGCTGGATAAGTTCGATTATCTTGAGGGCGGAACGGTGCAGTTCCTGGTGCTCTGGGATCAGCCGGCTGAGTATCCTTTCCTGTTCCGAATTTGCGGGTCTAAATTGGGCAAGCCACCTGCCCAAGGCGCACAGGGAGGCGTCGGTCTGTACCTGTGGGGGTTCATAAGCCAGGATCCCTTCAAGGAGCTTTTCCCGCCATTGAAAGTGCTGGAAGGTCATCCCCATGACCTTCACGCTTTCTTCCGCCTTTTGGCTGGCCTCTTCCAGGGCTTCTTCTTTTACCGTGAAAAACTGGTTTACCGTCTGGATTTCACCCACAATATCGCTGATGGCTTCTTCGGCAAGTTTCAAGGAAGCGGTGGTTTTTTCGATCTGGCCCGCCTTTTCCGCCAGGTTTTTGATCTGTTCGTTTACCTGTACCACCCCGTTTATCCCTTCCTGTACGCTGCGGCTTATGTCCTCGGTGGTGGCGGTTTGCTCTTCGGTGGCGGAGGCGATGTTAGAGGAGAGATCACCGATCTGGGCGATGATTTCGTCTACGGAATTTACGGCTTCTACCGCTTCGTCTACCTTGGTTTGGATGGAACTTACCATGGAAGCGATTTCTTCCGTGGCCTGAGAGGTCTGCTTGGCCAGCTCTTTGACCTCGTTGGCCACAACGGCAAAGCCCTTGCCAGCCTCCCCGGCCCGGGCGGCCTCGATGGTGGCGTTTAAGGCGAGCAGGTTGGTTTGGTCGGCGATCTGGTTGATGACCTGGATGATCTGGCCGATCTTCTGGGAGCTCTCTTTTAAGGTGGCCATCACATGGGTGGCTTCTTCGGCCTTGTTACGGGCTTCCTGGGCGATGTTGGCCGTCTCGTTTACGTTTTGGGCGATTTCCTGGGTGGCGGTGGTGAGTTCTTCAAGAGATTGAGAGACCAGTTTCAAGTTTTCGGTTACCTGTTCGGCGGCCTCGGCTACCTCCCGGGCGAAATGGCCAATTTCCTGGGCGTTTCCGTCCACCGTGTTTTGGACCCGGGAAAGATTCTCTGAGGCCTTGCTCAGGGCTTCGGTTTGGATTTCTAAGGTTTTTAGGATTTGTCCTACCCCTGTGATCAAAGAATTACAGGCCCGGGCCAGGGCTCCCAGCTCGTCTTGGCTGGTAACCGCCACCGCCTCTTCAAACCTTCCCCGGCTTATCTTTTGAAGTTTGGCGGTTATTTGCTCAAGATTGTGGCTCATCTTGCGAGAGAGCATAAAACCAGCCCCTGTTAGGAAAATTAAGGCCAAAACAAAGACCAGCCCGGTATTTTTTTGGCTCTTTTGGAGGTTGGTTACGATTTTCTGGTAATTTACGGATGATTTTTGGTCCAATTTTTCCGCTATATGGGCACTTTTTTCTTCAAAAAGGTCGAGATAAGCTGCCAAGTCTTGCTTGAGATATGCCTTAAATTCTTCTATCTTAGCCTCTTCTAATAGAGAAATTGCCCTTTCTAGCTTGTTAGTAAGCAAATGTACGTAATTTTCTAGTTCTTCTAAGGCGTCACGGGTAAATATATGCTGGGCTTTTTGGATAAAGACCCTTTCGTCTTCTCTAACTTTTTGGCTGAGGTCCTTGAGGAGGCGGGCCGCGGTTGAGGCATCCGTTTTTCCAAGCAGGATTTCTCCCAAGATGTCTTCCATCTGGCCGATGTCGTTTTTTATGAGATCAAATTTTTCGTAAGCTTTGAATATTTCGTCGTAATCCTTTAGAGCACGGTTGGTCTTT
>DROK01000036.1 GCA_011321895.1 Thermodesulfatator atlanticus | reverse complement strand
GCTCAGACATCCAGCTCGCGGCTCTGGAGACCGGGGCCCGGTGTCTGCTCCTTACCGGGGGGCTCTATCCTAACGAGATCATCCTTTCCCGGGCTGAAGAGGCCGGGGTACCGGTGCTGGTGGTGGAGGGAGATACTTATACCGTGGCCCGTAAGGTAGAGCGCTATTCAAGCCAGGCCCCCTTGCGACATCCCCTGAAAGTTAAACGGGCCCAGGACCTGTTTAGGCAACACCTACCCGAGGAGCTCTTGTGCGAATTTCTGGGAATTTAACTTTCCGAATCTGACCGGTCTGTTGATATTAAAGCGGCCCACAATTGCTCCCATTACAATTATTTTTCAGCGCCGTCCTTGGCTGTAGAATATTTGCGGAGCAACTCTTCAAAGATGGGCCGCACCCGGGAAAATTCTTCCTCTAACTTTTGGATTAAGGAAGGGGCTTGGTTAAGGTTTCCCTCAGCCGCAGCCATTTCAAGTTCTCGGGCCACCTCTGCCAATTTGACCGCCCCCATCATGGCAGCGTTTGATTTGAGACTATGGGCCGCTCGATGGAGGCGTTCTGTGTCTTCTTCGGCCAAAGTCTTTTTTATCTCTTCAAGAATTTCCGGGGTCCGCGTAAGAAAAAGGGAGACCATACGGATTATAAAACTTTTATCCTCGGGTTTGCCCGGGATTTCGAAGTTTTTTAGCTTTTCCGGGTCAAAAATGGCTTCTTTTTTTTCAATATCTTTGACGGTTTGTTTTTCTTCCTTTGGGGTTTCTTTTTCTTGAGAAATCTTATCTCCTAACCACTTAAGGAGCACCTGGCGGAGTTCATCAATGGTGAAGGGTTTGGCTAAGTAATCGTCCATTCCTGCGGCCAGACACTTTTCCCGGTCTCCCTGAAGGGCATGGGCGGTAAGGGCCACCACCGGGGTGTGGGCGCGGGGAGTTATGCCCTGGGCCTCCCATTCTCTGAGGCGGCGGGTGGTTTCGTAGCCGTCAAGTTCCGGCATCTGGCAATCCATAAGCACCAGATCAAAAGGCTCCCGCTTCAAGAGTTCCAGGGCTTCCAGGCCGTTTGAGGCTGTCTTCACCTCACAACCCAAGAGCTTTAGGGCGGAAATACAGTATTCCTGGTTGATGGGGTTGTCTTCTACCACCAAAATTTTGCCTCTAAAGGAAAGCTCTTCCGTAAATCTTTTTTCTTCCTGCGGTTTCCCTTCCAAGATTCCCAACAGGAGATCCAAGAGGTGGGCTCGTTTAAAAGGTTTTGAAAGAACGGCTTTGATGCCGAAGGAGTCTTTGACGATATTGCTCTCCGGCAAAGCGGTCAGGAGAATGGTTGGGATCTCCCCGAACGTCTCCAAAACCTTTTTGGCCAGCGCCATTCCGTCCATATCTGGTAGTTCTTTACTCAAAATGAGGAGATCAAATTTGTCCTGGGCCAAGATTTTCAGGGCTTCTGTTCCGTTTGAAGCCTCAAAGGCAAGCATCCCCCAATCCCTGAGGATAGAGCAAAGATAATCTCTATTGGTAGACTGCGGTTCCACCACTAAAACTTTTTTGTCTTTTAAGACAGGCTTTGGCTCTTCTTTCCAGACTAGCACTTCTAAAGGTAGTTTTACCCGGAAAACAGAACCAAGTCCCGGGATACTTTCCACTTCTATTTCTCCACCCATAAGCTCGACCAGGCTTTTGGTGATAGCCAGACCAAGACCCGTACCACCAAATTTACGGGTGGTGGAAGCATCGGCCTGCGAGAAAGGGGCAAAAATTTCTTTTTGTTTTTCAGGTGGAATACCTATGCCTGTATGCCTTATTTCAAAAAGCAACGTGGCTTTATGACCAACTTTTTCTTGGCAAGTGACATAACAGGTAACCCCGCCTTTTTCGGTAAACT
>DROK01000035.1 GCA_011321895.1 Thermodesulfatator atlanticus | reverse complement strand
GATTACCGCCAGGATCAAAAAGATGGTGGGGAAACAGAGCATGATGTCGATGGCCCGGGAGATGAGGCTGTCCACCACGCCCCCGTAATAACCGGCAAGGGCCCCCAGGATGACCCCTAAAGCAAGGGAGATCCCCACCGCCAGAATGCCCACTTCAAGCGAAATACGGGCCCCGTAAATGAGACGGGAGAGCACGTCCCGGCCCAGGAGATCGGTGCCGCAGGGGTGAGCGAGACTCGGGGGGGCCAGCACTTCTTTTACGTTGATGGCAAAAGGGTCATAAGGGCTTATCACCGGGGCCAGCACCGCCACCAGCAAAAGAAACACGACCACCGCGCTTCCCAAAGCGCCTAGCGGGTGTTTCACCAGGGCCTTAATCATCGCTTGGTCCCCAGCCGGATACGCGGGTCTGCCAGGGCGTAACAGATATCAGCCAGAAAATTGCCCACCAGGGTGAGAATGGAAACGATGACCAGGTTGCCCATGATGACCGGGTAGTCCCGGGCCATGACCGCCTGCCACATCAATTGTCCTATCCCGGGGATACTGAAGATGGATTCAAAGATCACGCTTCCCCCAACCAGGCCCGGGATAGACAGCCCCAGGATGGTGATTACCGGAAGCAGGGCGTTTCTTAAGGCGTGTTTATAAATGACCACCCGCTCTGGCAGGCCCTTGGCCCGGGCGGTGGTGATGAATTCCTGGCGCAGGACTTCGATCATGGTGGAGCGCATAAAGCGCGAAAGCCCCGCCAGCCCGCCGAAGGCCGAAACAAAGATGGGCAGGACCAGGTGTTTGGCCCAGTCAAGGACTTTTTCCCAGATAGAAAGGCTTTCGTAGCCCATGAGGGAGTGGAGCCCGGAGATGGGCAAGATGGGCCACTTGATCCCCAAAAGGAGCATTAATAAGAGGGCCAGCCAGAAGCCGGGCATGGCGTAGCCGATGAAGACGAGCACGGTGGTTATCCGGTCAAAAAGGCTGCCGGCCCGCACAGCCGCCGCCACCCCCAGGGGGACGGCTACGAGAAAAATGATCAGTAAGGAGAGCACGTTGATGAGGAGGGTCACGGGGAGCCGTTCTTTTATTTTGTCCCAGACCGGGCGCCGGTCCGGGGCAAATGAACGGCCCAGGTCAAGCCGGACCAGACCCTTTACCCAGCGCAAATACTGGACGTAAAGGGGTTTATCAAGCCCGTACTGGGCCCGCAACCTCTCCCGCATCTCCGGGGTAAATTTGGGGTTAAAGTCCGCCATGGGGCTTATGGGTTCGCCCGGGGCCAGGTGGATGATAACAAAGGAGATCAGGGTGATGCCCCAGAAGGTAAGGAACATCTCTAAGAGGCGTTTGGCCAGCCACTTCCTCACGCCGGGCTCCCCCTTTTGAGTTCAGCCTCTGAAGGGCGCAAATAAAGCGGCAGGAGTCTTAAAGGGTCGTCGAGTTCTCCGGCCAGCAGCCTTTCCCGGGCCAGGATGCCCACCGCGGCGGCCCGCGGGTGAGCCAGGTGCGGGGGAAGGGTGACGAGGTTTTCCCCCAGCTTTTCTCTGAAAAAGGCCTCAAAGGCCTTAAGGCCGTCGCCCAGAAAGACCGTGGGGCCCTTGAGCCAGGGCAGGAGTTTTTCAGGGGCAAGGAGACTGGGAGGGAGGATTTCTTTAAGTCCGCCGTTTTCCCTCTGGTAAAGGGCCACGTAGAGCTGGTTTCTGCGCGCATCAAGGGCCGGACAGATGAGGTGGGGAGTGGGATAGGCGTTTAGGGCCAGGGCCTTTAAGGTCTCAACCCCGATCAGGGGAAGCCCCGTGGCGAAATGAAGCCCCTTGGCGGTGGCCAGCCCGATGCGCAAACCGGTAAAACTGCCAGGGCCGATGCTTACCGCAACCGCCGCCAGATCCACTAGTTTAAGACCAAGCTGGGTAAGCAGGTGGTGACAGGCCGTAAGGAGCCTCCGGGAGTAAGTTTCCCGGGAAGAAAGGGTAATTTCCCCTAAGACCTCTTCTCCCACCACGGCCACCCCTCCGCAGGGAGAGGCCGTCTCCAGGGCCAGAACCAGTTTTGAGTCACGCATATTTAGCCGCTTGCTCCGGGATCCGTCCCTGTTTTTCGGACGAAAAAATGGGAACGGATCCTTTTATTAAAAGCCATTTTAAAGGGCTATCTTAGGCGCCCTGCCGGGTTTTGCAAGCGCTGATTCTTCGTGCATCTGGTGCCAGAGAGGAACTTTGATTAAAAAGGCATAAGGAACCAAAAAGCCGGGTAAGGAGGTCTCTTTGAACAGTCTAAATAAAGAGGGCTTTTTGGCCCAAACTTTTTTGTTCCAGGGGCTGGCCCCGGTTTATCTCAAAAAATTGGCCGCCATTGCTTACCCCAAACGTTACCGCAAGGGAGAGATCATCTTTCAGGAAGGGGAAAAGGCCCTGGGTTTTTATCTGGTCTATGAGGGGCGGGTCAAGGTCTTCAAAGAATCACCGAGCGGCAGGGAACAGATCCTTCATCTCTTAGGGCCAGGGGAACCCTTCGGGGAGGTGGCGGTTTTTTCGGGACGTGACTACCCGGCCAACGCTGCGGCGCTGACGGAGGTGCTTCTCCTTTATCTTCCTCGCCAAGACTTTACCGCTCTTATCAAAGAGGAGCCGGCCCTGGCCCTCAACATGCTGGCCGTCTTGTCAAAACGTCTGAGACAATTTGTCTCTCTGGTAGAGGCCTTGTCTCTTAAAGAGGTTTCGGAAAGACTGGCGTCCTATCTCCTTTACCGCAGCGAAAAGGAAGGTCCTCACTTTGACCTGGGGATGAATAAGGGGGAGCTTGCCAGTTTTCTCGGTACCTCTCCGGAAACCATCTCCCGGGTTTTCGGAAAACTCGCCAAGATGGGCCTGGTAGAAACCAAGGGGCGCGAGATAAAAATCCTCAACCGGGAAGGCCTTTCCGAAATCGCCGCCGGCCTACGCCCCTTTTAAAAATAGGGATCCGTTCCCAATTTTTATCTAGAACACCAAACT
>DROK01000034.1 GCA_011321895.1 Thermodesulfatator atlanticus | reverse complement strand
GATCGAGGGCGCCTTTTTCTTCGTTTTTGTTTAAGGGGTTTAGGTTCAAGGAAGCCGGCCTTTATGAGCCAGGATCTTACAGTTTCTCTAGAGACTTTGATTCCATGTTCTTCTTTCAGGATATCGGTGAAATGTGAGAGGTTGAAATTGCGGTATTGGGAGCGGAAGAGGCGAAGGACTTTTTGTTTTAGTTTCTTCTGGGTAGGCATTGGGAGGAGTGTGGCCGAATTTCCGTGAATTAGGGCGTTTGGGCCAAATTTTCGGAAGTTTTTTGAGGCGTTTGAAGTGTCTTTCCGATTTTACTCAAAACTATTGAGCAGTTTTGGTAAGAAAAGTTTTAAGGGCTTGGGCGGTGGGAGAAGCTGTTTCTAAAAGTTGGGCCGGCGGGCCAGAAAAGAGGAGGGTTCCGCCGGCTTCTCCCCCTTCCGGGCCAAGATCAATAATCCAGTCCGCCTCTTTTATTACGTCCAGATTGTGTTCGATGACAAGCACGGTATCTCCCCGGTCTACCAGAGCGTGGAAGAGTTTCAGGAGTTTGGCCACGTCTGCAAAGTGAAGCCCGGTAGTTGGCTCATCAAGGATGAATAAGGTGCCTCCCTTTTTACCTTTAATAAATTCCGCGGCGAGCTTGATCCGCTGGGCTTCACCTCCCGAAAGAGTGGGGCTTGGCTGGCCAAGGGTCAGGTAGTCCAGTCCGATTTCGCAAAGTAGCCTGAGGGGTTCGGCAAGATTGGGAATAGCCTCAAAGAAGGCAGCCGCTTCTTCTATGGTCATATCCAGTATTTCGGCGATATTTTTGCCTTTGTAACGGACGGTTAGGGTTTCTTCGTTGTAACGACGCCCCCCGCAGACCTCGCAGGTTACGTATACTTCGGGCAGAAATTTCATTTCCACCCGTAACCGGCCCTGTCCTTTACAGTGGGGACACTGGCCTTCCGGTAAATTGAAGGAAAAACGGCTGGCCGTAAAACCTCGGGCCTTGGCCTCGGGGAGTTCGGCAAAGAGCATTCTCAGGTCTTTCATAAGTCCTACGTAGGTGGCCGGGGTAGAACGAGGAGTACGGCCGATGGGACTGTGGTCTACCACCACTACCCGGCGCAGGGCTTCGTGTCCCGAAATCTCCTGGGCGTATACGATTTCTTTTCCTTTCTCCAGGCGTTTCAGGTTTTCGTACAACACGTCCATTACCAGGGAAGACTTTCCCGCCCCTGACACCCCGGTTACCACGGTGATTACCCCTAACGGGAAATGGACTTCTATGTTTTTCAGGTTGCGGGCCTTAGCCCCTCTGACCTTTAAAAACCCGGAGGGGTTTCTTCCTCTACTCGTGATCTGGTAACGGTTTGGGTCTTTTAAGGCCCTGGCGGTGATAGATTTATCTTCTTTTAAAAGCTCGTCAAAGGTCCCCTGAAAGACGATTTCTCCGCCACGTTTTCCGCCGCCCGGGCCCAGGTCAATGATCCAGTCTGCGGTCCGCATGGTCTCTTCGTCATGTTCCACCACGATTACACTATTGCCCTTGTCTTTGAGTTTTTTAAGGGCTTCAAGCAGGAGCTGGTTATCACGGGGGTGTAAACCGATGGTCGGTTCGTCCAGGACGTAGCACACCCCTGTCAAGGTGGAGCCCAGCTGAGCCGCCAGCCTTACCCTCTGGGCCTCGCCACCGGAAAGGGTATCGCCGCTGCGGGAAAGAGAGAGATAACCCAGCCCCACTTCTTTCAAAAAGACCAGTTTTTCTTTTATTTCCTTCAGCAGGGGAGTCGCGATCAAGGCGGCTTTGCCCCTGAATTCAAGGCCCTTCAAAAACCCAAGGGCCCTTTCCACGGGCAGGGCGCTTAACCGGGCGATATTGAGCCCGTTAATCTTATAAGCCAAAGCCTCTTTTCTGAGGCGGTCACCCCCACAGCCAGGGCAAGGGGTATGGTCCACCCTGCCCAACCCTTCACAGCGGGGGCAGGCCCCGGCTCTGGTATTAAAGGAAAACAGTAAAGGGTCGGGGCTCGGAAGAGAAAGCCCGCAGGTGGGGCAGAAAGCCCTGGTGCTGACGGGAAACTCCTGCCCCTCGACCAGGAGTACGGCTTCTTCTTTTCCTTCAGCCAAGGTCTCCCGCAGGAGTTCTTTTATGCGGGGTAAGGTCTTTCGGGTTACCGTCTCTTCCCCGACGGCTATTTCGATGGTGTGCTCTTTATACCTTGAAAGTTCGGGCACAGGGGGAAGGGTGACCAACCGGCCATCGATACGCACCAGTTTGCGGCCTGCCTTTAAAGCCCTTTCAAACAGGGGCCGATAGTATCCCTTGCGCCTTTTGACCTTGGGAGCGAGGAAGAGGACCCTTTGTCCCGAAAATTTTTCCTGCAAGAGCTCAAGGAGGGTTTCTTCGTCGGTGCGGCTGAGGG
>DROK01000033.1 GCA_011321895.1 Thermodesulfatator atlanticus | reverse complement strand
GGCCCAGATGATGCGCGAGATGGCCGAAGAAATGGAGGCCATGGCGCAAAAGATGGAAAAAGGAGAGGTAAGTCAGGAAGAATGGGACAAATTTCGGGCCAAAATGCGGGAAAAATGCCCCATGCACCGGGAAATGATGATGCCCCAAAGTTCTAATTAGGGGCACCAGGGCGGGCCTGGCCCGCCTTCCAAAAGGAGATATGAATGACTTCTGAACATCACCACCACGCTGAAAGAACAGCCGCATCCCATAAATCTTCTCACCAGCCAGACGCTCCTCATTCCTCTAAGCTCCATGAAGGCCATGTCCACGCATCCCATACCACTCACAACGGTCACGAAACTCACAAGGGTCACGGTAGACATCCTCCTACCCACCACGCCCATATGATAGAAGATTTTAGGCGCCGTTTCTGGGTCTCCCTGGTCCTTACCCTTCCCATCCTCTTTCTCTCCCCCATGCTACGTAAGATCTTTGGACTTGAGGCCTTGGCCTTTCCCGGGGACCGTTATCTCCTCTTCGGGCTGGCCAGTGCCGTCTATTTTTACGGAGGCTGGCCCTTCCTTAAGGGGCTTTTTTCCGAGCTTCGTGAACGCCGGCCGGGAATGATGACCCTCATCGCCGTGGCCATCACCACGGCTTATGCTTATAGCTCCTTGGTGACCTTCGGTCTCCCGGGCAAGGTCTTTTTCTGGGAGCTTGCCACCTTGATCGACATCATGCTCCTTGGGCACTGGATAGAAATGCGCTCGGTCCTCGGGGCTTCAAGGGCCCTTGAGGAGCTGGCCCGGCTCATGCCCTCGACGGCCCACCGGCTGCTGCCGAACGGCGCTACCGAAGAGGTCCCTCTTGAAGATTTGCGCCCTGGAGACCGGGTGCTGGTACGCCCCGGAGAAAAGATCCCGGCTGACGGACAGGTCTTAGAAGGACAAAGTGCAGTGAACGAAGCCATGCTTACCGGGGAGTCTCGCCCGGTAGAAAAGAAGCCCGGGGATGAAGTCATCGGCGGGGCTATAAACGGAGAAGGCTCTCTGGTGGTCGAAATCACGCGTACTGGGAAGGAATCTTTCCTTTCTCAGGTCATTGAGCTGGTACGCCAGGCGCAAGAGAGCAAATCCCGCACTCAGGATCTCGCTAACCGGGCGGCCTTCTGGCTCACCCTAATCGCCCTTTCCGGAGGAGCGCTCACCTTTTTGGTCTGGTGGGCAGCGATGCGCAAAGACCTTGCCTTCTCCCTGGAGCGTACGGTTACGGTGATGGTCATCACCTGCCCCCATGCCCTGGGGCTGGCGGTACCTCTGGTGGTGGCGGTCTCCACAGCCCTTGCCGCCAAGAGGGGGCTTCTTATCCGTAACCGGGCGGCCTTTGAACGGGCCCGTAACCTTACGGCGGTGGTCTTTGACAAGACCGGGACCCTTACCGAAGGCCGTTTCGGGGTAACCAAGGTCCTTTCCTGGGAGGGCTTTTCTCCGGAAGAGGTCCTGCGCCTAGCCGCCTCGGTGGAGACCCATTCCGAACATCCCATTGCCCGGGCCGTAGCGGAAGCTTCCCCAGAGACCGAACCGGTGGAAGACTTTAAGGCCCTTCCAGGGCGAGGAGCCCGGGGCAGGGTTTCTGGCCGGGAAGTCCTGGTGGTAAGTCCGGGTTATCTTCGGGAAAAGGGCCTTGATCTTCCTAAAGAGGCCGAGGAACTCTCGGCCAAGGGCCAAACGGTAATTTTCGTTTTGGTGGAGGGTAAGCTTGTCGGGGCCATCGGCCTTTCAGATCGAGTGCGGCCAGAATCGCGGGCTGCTATAAAGGCCCTGAAGGCCCGGGGGCTTAAATGCTTTATGCTTACCGGAGATAACGCGCGGGTGGCCCAGGCGGTGGCCGAAGAGCTGGGACTGGATGAATTCTTCGCCGAAGTCCTACCGCAAGAAAAGGCCCAAAAGATCCGCGAAGTCAAGGCCCGTGGCGAGATCGTGGCCATGACCGGCGACGGGGTAAACGATGCCCCCGCTTTAGCGGAGGCAGACGTAGGGGTCGCAATCGGAGCCGGAACTGAAGTGGCTATCGAGACCGCAGATATCGTCCTGGTACGCAACAATCCCGAGGACGTGGTCTCCATTATTGACCTGGCCCGGGCTACCTACCGCAAGATGATCCAGAATCTCTTCTGGGCCACGGGTTATAACGCCGTGGCCATTCCCCTGGCCGCAGGGGTCCTTTACAAATATGGAGTGCTTTTGAGCCCGGCCCTGGGCGCAGTGCTTATGTCCCTGAGCACGGTCATCGTAGCCATAAACGCCCGGCGCCTCAAAATTTAAGAGGAGAAAAAAGATGAAGAAACTTTTGGGGATGAGTCTTCTTTTTCTCCTTTGGGCCGGATGGGTTCAGGCCAAGGTCAGAGAATACCATCTGGTGCTTGAAGAACGCCCGGTCACCATAAAAGGACGAACCATCAAAGCCATGACTATTAACGGGCAGATCCCAGGGCCTACCCTTTATTTCGAAGAAGGAGAGCTAGCCAGGATCAAAGTAGAAAACCGAATGTCTGAAGAAAGTTCCATTCACTGGCACGGAATCCTGGTCCCCCCGGAAATGGACGGAGTTCCTTACGTAAGTTTTCCGCCTATTAAGCCTGGAACCACCTTTACCTACGAATTTCCTATTCGCCACAGCGGCACCTACTGGTACCATTCTCACACCGGCCTCCAGGAGCAAAGGGGCGTTTACGGCGCCATAGTGATCCGCCCCCAAAAAGAACGCTTTTCAGTCGACAGAGATTACGTGGTCGTCCTTTCGGACTGGACCTACCAAAATCCAGACGAAATTCTGCGCACCCTTAAGGCCGGGCGCGAGTGGTACAACATCAAAAAGGGCACCGCCCAAAGCCTTTCGGGGGCCCTCAAGGCTGGCATGGTCAAGCATTTCTTCAAGCGGGAACTCTTGCGTATGCCTCCCATGGACCTTTCGGACATTGCCTATGACTCCTTTTTGATAAACGGCAAGCCCGAAGATACCCTGCCCGCCCGGCCCGGGGAGAAGATCCGCCTTCGAATCATCAACGCCGGTGCAGGAACCAATTTTTACGTGGAATTTGCAGGTGGCCCTATGACCATCGTCTCTGCTGACGGCCAGGAAGTAGAGCCGGTAAAGCTTAAACGGTTCTTGATGGTCATCGCTGAGACTTATGACGTAATTATTACGGTTCCCGAAGGAGGGGCCTTTGAATTTAGGGCTACCGCCCAGGACAACACCGGCTACGCCTCACTCTGGCTCGGCCAGGGGCCCAAACACCCGGCCCCAGACCTCCCTTCCCCAAACCTCTATTACACCATGGGAAAAGTAAGCCTTAAATCCGTGTTAGCGGTGAAACCGGAAGCGGTCATGGGCATGTCAGACGCCGCGGTAAAGGCCGGCAAGTTTGACCACCCCAAAATGATGGCGCACATGAAGATGGGACACGGGAAAATGACCTCCCGTTCCAAACTGGCCCTCGATGGAATGGACCCTCGCCGCCCCTGGCCTCCTTATCGCTTTCTGCGAGCCATAAAGCCTACCGCACCTCCACCAGGAAAACCCGTGCGGATCATTCGCCTAACCCTGGACGGGGACATGGAACGGTACGTCTGGTTCATGAACAAAAAGGCCCTATCGGAAAGTGACGTCATTCGTATCCGGAAGGGAGAAGTGGTCCGGATTATAATGGTTAACCGGACCATGATGCACCACCCTATGCATCTTCACGGCCACTTCTTCCGGGTCTTAAACGGCCAAGGACCTTATGCCCCTTGGAAACATACGGTAGACGTGGCTCCCATGAGCACCACGGTAATCGAGTTTCCCGCCAACGAAATGGGAGACTGGTTCTTTCATTGCCATATCCTCTACCACCTAAAGAGCGGCATGGCCCGGGTGGTGCACTACGAGGGGTATTCTCCTCCGCCAGCCGTCAAGAAGATAAGGCCTCTCCTTTCCCAAGATCACTGGTACGCCTGGGCGGAAGCCTCCCTGGCCACCAACATGAGCGAAGGATACTTGAACCTCTCAAATACCCGGTGGAACTTAAGGGCCGTATGGGAGATTGGCTGGGAAGGGGTCCCGGAAACGGAGTCCGAATGGGTCTTTCTGGTAGAGCGATATTTCAACCGCTTTTTTACCCTCTTTGCAGGCGCGGATCTCCTGGCCAATGAAGAAGACAAGACCCGAGGCATAGTAGGTTTCACCTATCTTTTGCCCCTAAATTTTAGGTCCTATTTCTGGGTAGATACCGACGGTGGCACCCGGTTTGGCCTGGAAAAACACCTGCCTTTGACCCCCAGACTTTCCCTAGAAGGCTACGCAGAATATGACACCTGGGAGAAGTGGGAAGGTGAGGCAGGCTTGAGCTACATACTCAACCGCCGCCTAAGTCTCAGGGCTTTTTGGCATTCGGATTATTTCTGGGGCCTTGGGTTCAATCTTTGGTTCTGATTGCTTGGCATCCTGGGCACAACGGAAGCCCACTTCTTCAAAGGCCTCCCAGGGCATCCGTTTAACCGGAGCCAGACTCAAAGTCTGTGAAGGTTCATGTAGTTTCAGGCCACTTATAAGGACTATTTCCGCCTTCGGGGAAGGCAGAACACTATCCTCTACCCACTCGCCGAAATGGGTACTAAGTCCACGAATCCCTAAAGCGTTGGGTTTCAAGTCCATTACACTTACCGGCAACTCAAAATGCTTATAAAAATCCTCAGGCACTTCTAGTTGCAAACCCCTTAACCCTCGGCCTTCGGTAAGGGCATAAAACCATTCTACCTTGGTGGGGAGTCGCTTGCCGTAATGTTTGGCATAAGCCAGGGCTCCAAGAGCCGTTACCCGTACTACTGGACAGGAGGCGTAAATCGGATTCTGGACCAAAAACCTTTTACCTTCGTAAATGATGGGTTCGTAATTTTCACTCACTTTGCCCAGATAAAGCCAGACTTGATCGCCCTGTTTAACGACCCCGTCTTCTACCCGAATTTGGGAAGACACCTCATTGAGAAAAATCACGTATTGGTGGTTAGTAACCGGGTATTCGTCAAGGTAAAAAGGCTTGAGGGTTACCGTTCGGGAAGCTGGCCCCAAGAAGCCCGGAGGAACCTTTATCTCTCCTCCGGGAAGGAGGCGCATTACCGCTCCGTCGGAAGATATCTTAACGGCAGGGAATTGGCGGGTTAATTCTGGCGAAAGGGCAAGTTGTACTTCGTGGTGCTGCCCGCTATGTATCCTCTGCCACAGATAATAGAAAGTTCCTCCTAAAAGCAAAAGGATCACGATGATGATTGTGGCCAGCCACAGGGATGGTTTTGAGCGAACTTTGGAGGGTGGAGCCTTTTCCCTTCCCTGAAGGGCCAAGGCCTCTTTTAGGGCCTTTTCCATTTCTTCTACCGAGGTGAAGCGTTTGTCAGGGTCTTCCTTGGTAGCCTTGCGGATTATGCGGTCCAGGACCTGGAAAAAGGGAGTGGGGGCTTCTTTAAGGCCCACCTGAGTGAAAGGACGAGCCGAAGGGGGGATTTTTCCCGCTACAGCTTCATATAGGATCTTTCCCAGGGCATAAATGTCTGCCCGCTGATCAGTGCCCTTAAAATCCACGAACTGTTCCGGGGCCATGTAAGTAGGAGTACCCTTTATTTCGAGAGAAGAGGTGATGGATTCAAGTTTGATGGAACGGGCCAGGCCAAAGTCTGCTATCTTCGGGATTTCTCCATCAAGGAGGATATTTTCAGGTTTAAGGTCTCGGTGAAAGATACCGGCCCGGTGGATGGTCTTGACCCCCTCAAGCACGGGAAGGAAATATTTCTCGATCCAAGTACGGGTTTCTTTTTCTGAGGGATAAAAACCCTCCTCCCGCATGGTGCTACGCAAAGTACGCCCGGGAATGTATTCCAGCACGATATACTCCACTTCTACCTGGCCCTCCGGGAGCTCTACCCGGGCTTTGTCATAATCGTAGATCTGGATCACGTTGGGGTGTCTGATCTGAACCATGGTCTCCACTTCCTGACGAAAACGGCGCAGGGCACTTTCCAGCTCCTCGGGATCATCGATAAAGGTCTTGAGCCACTCCCGGGAGACAATTTTAATAGCTACGTCCCTTTTGAGGTTTATCTGATGGGCCCGGTAGACCTCTCCCATTCCTCCCCGGGCGATAAACTCCAAAATGACCCACTTGCCATTTAGAACCGTACCTATGGGAA
This sequence comes from Thermodesulfatator atlanticus, assembly GCA_011321895.1. Taxonomy (GTDB): domain Bacteria; phylum Desulfobacterota; class Thermodesulfobacteria; order Thermodesulfobacteriales; family Thermodesulfatatoraceae; genus Thermodesulfatator; species Thermodesulfatator atlanticus_A. Next base: position 10,406 of record DROK01000033.1, on the reverse strand, counting down.
GCAAGGGCCTTTCTTTACTCATTTTTGTCTCCTACCCAAACGACAATCACGGTGACGTTATCCCGCCCTCCCCGCGCCAAAGCGGCCTCCACCAAAAGGTCGCACACCTCCGGGGGAGGATAATCCGTAAGGATCTCCCGGATTATGCGGTGGGGCACCAGGTCGTGGAGTCCGTCGGTCGAAAGAAGAAAAATATCTCCTGGGCGAACGTCTATGGTGAAACAGGCCACTTTTTCGTAACCCCCGCCCATGGCTTGAGTGAGAATGTGACGGTAACGACTGGTACGGGCCTCCTCCTCGGTCATCTCACCTTCTTCTACCATCTCCTGTACCAGGGTATCATCGGTGGTGAGCTGGGTTAAGCTATCTTTCCGAAGACGATAGATACGACTGTCTCCTACGTGGGCGATGAAACCGTATCGTCCTTTGAGTACCAGGGCTGAAAGGGTAGTCCCGAAACCCTCGCTTTCCGGGTGGGTCTCCTCATAGCGTAAAAGCCTTATCTGGGCCTTTTCCACCGCCCGTTCCAGCCGTTTAAGCAAGGCCCGGGGGTAGAGCCGATAAAGAAGCTGTTCTTTCAGACTCAAAGGGGCAAAGTAGCTCTCTTTCAGGGCCTCGCATACCAGGCGGCTAGCAAGATCTCCTGCGGGGTGTCCGCCCATGCCATCAGCCACAGCCCATAGTCTTCCCAAAGAGGAAGGCTGGTCCACCACCAGGTAATGATCTTCGTTTCTTGGCCGGCGCAATCCTATATCGGTGCGAGCACAATGTTTGATGAGCATTTTTCAGCCACTCCAGGCAAAATTAGCGGAAAATTACTACCATTTTACTTTGTAAATCCATCTTGGAACACGAAAGCCAAAAGGCCATAAAAGAGCGTAAAGGCTAGTGTTTTTAGAGGGATCTTTGTTTAAAATAACCAGGATGATTCTTGCCACTGGTCAGGACCGTTGTTATGACACCCGGGGGCAGGAAATTCCCTGCCCGGGCACTGGACAAGACGGGGAATTCCGACAGGGGATTTCTACCACCCCTCGCTTTGAAGTAAAAGGGGAGCTGGTTCATGACCTTTTAACCGGGCTCATCTGGCCACAAAACGCCTCCCTTTTTGAATTTCCCATGGGCTGGGAAGAGGCACTTGAAGCAGTAAAACGGCTTAATCAGGAAGATTTTGCCGGTTTTTCGGACTGGCGGCTCCCCAACCGGCGTGAACTGCGCAGCCTGGTCTTCTTTCAGGCCAAAAATCCGGTGCTTCCCCCGGGCCCCCCTTTTAAAGGGGTCTTCCACGGTTGGTACTGGACCTCCACCACTGCCGCCATAAATCCTCGTTACGCCTGGAATGTACACTTCGGGGGCGGGCGGATGTTTTACAGCCACAAAGAAGACGAGCGCCTGGTCTGGCCAGTAAGGGGAAAGTTTCTATTTCCGGCTACTGGTCAGCGTAGCTGTTATGATGCGCAGGGGCGCAGGGTTTCCTGCCCGGGCACCGGACAGGACGGCGAACTCCTCAGCGGGGTTCCCTGGCCAGAGCCGCGTTTTGAAATCCACGGGGAGGTGGTCCATGATCGTCTCACCGGGCTTTTCTGGACCAGGTGTGCGGACCTGGCCCCGGGGCTCACTACCTGGGAAGAGGCCTTTTCCGTAGTTAGCATACTCAACCGCCAAAAATTCGGCGGTTTTTCGGACTGGCGACTCCCCAATATCAATGAACTTGAAAGCCTGGTGGATGCAGAATACCACTCCCCGGCCCTTTCCCAGGCCCATCCCTTCCTTGGAGTCAGGGAATTTTACTGGTCCTCTACCACGAGCTTCTATGACCCTCTCTGGGCCTGGGCCCTTTATCTCACCAAAGGCGCAGTGGGTATCGGTCTAAAATATGGCCGACACTTCTATGTCTGGGCCGTACGAGGCCGGATAAAGCCTCTTATTTGAAATATGGGACCTCCCATTTTTGGCGGAAACCAAGGGCCAGAGCCTTAAGGAGGAGTTCTATCTCGTCCCGGGTGGAGGCAAGTTCGGCCAAAAAGGTCTCAAAACCCGCTGTCTTCCCGGCAAGGGCTGCGGCGAGCAAGGCCGCCTGCCAGAGAAAGGCCTCACGGGCCGAATCCTCCGGAAGGATTCCCCAGTCTTTTTGGTCTATGAGGTGCAGATAGGCCAGAAGGGCCGCGATGAGACGGGCATCGCTTAACACGGCGTGGCGGTTGCGGTAAAGCCAGGTGAGGTGCGGCTCGGAAAGGTATTCCTTTAAGCGGGCAAAGAACTTTTCCTCGCCCAGACCGAAGCGTTCAAGGAGTTTGGGAGCGTAGCGTACGGTCTCCGGGGTAAGCTTGTTCTGGCGCGCCAGGGCCTCGCGCACAGCCCGGCGCACCGCTCTCGCGGCAAGCTCTCCAAGCTTTACGTGCTTGCCTGCTCCGCGCAAAGGAATGCGCCCGGTCTTGCGAGAGGCAATCCCTATCTGGTCCGTCCCGGTACCGGTGGCAAGCCCCCGGGAATAGCGGGAAGGGACGTGTAACTCCTGAAGGACACTGGTCTTGGCCTCGGTGGCCATCTTGACCAGCCGCACCAGGGCACAAGGGGCTAGCTCCTGGTTTACAAAAAGAAGGATATTAATAGTTCCCACCTTTTCAAACTTACCTTCCCATTCATAGACCTGAGCCGGGTCTCCGGCGCGCCCGGCGTTGGTTTCCACCCCGGCGGTGGCCGCGCAAAAGACAAGAAGCTCCTCTCCTCCGGGCAGGGAGAAGCGCTCTTCAGCCAGCCCGGCAAGCGTCATGTTGGCCGCGGTGCCAAGAAGCGCTGTCTTTTCTGGAGGGAGGCCGTGGTATTCACAAACCAGGCGGTGGTAGGTCTCGGGGTCCCGTACCGCCAGGCATTTTCCGTGTTCTCGGCCCGGACAGGGCTTGGGTTCGCAGGCCTGATGGTTGGCAAGATAAAGGAGGTCCTCCCTAAAACCCCCGTTTACCCGACAGGTGGAAAGGACCAGGTGAGGAGCATGAAACTTACCGTAGAGGATCTTCTCTCCCCGAATGATTTCAAGTTCTGGATAAGGGCTTACCAATTTAATCATGACCCATTCTTAAATTTTGCCCTTTAAGGCTGTTTTGGGATATAATTTCATAAAAAACTTTTTGAGGGTTTAAAATGGCACTTAAAATCGAAGAAGAACGTTTGAGAGAAATACTTAAAGAGGTTTTGGAAGAGTTTGTCGATCCTGATTCTGGTCTGGAGCTAACCCCCAAAATAATAGAAAAACTACAAAAAAGCAAAAAAGAGAAAGAAAAAGGGTTGCTTCTTTCAGAAGATGAAGTTTTCAAATGAACATTTATACCGTAAGATTTACACCTACCGCAGCTAAAAGTATCAAGCGTCTCCCTAAAGAAGTTCAAAACCGGGTAAAACTCAAGCTTAACTGGTTGAAAGAAAACGCTGATATTATAAAACACGTCCCCCTTAAAGGACCTTTTAAAGGTTTTTACAAACTGAGAATGGGAAATTACCGCATAATTTATGAAATTGATTATGAAGAATTTCTTATAGTGGTTCATTTCGTTGGTCACCGCAAAGAAATCTATCAAAGCTCACTCCACTAGGGCCTCTATTTGGAGATAAAGGTCCTTCAGGGCCTCCAGGGTTTTAGGCTCGGGTCTTTGCCAGAGTCCCCTCTTGGCCGCTTCAAGCAAACGTTCGACAATATTTAACAAGGCCCGAGGATTGTGTTTTTTAAAGAAGGCCTGCATTTCCGGTGCAAGGGTATAAGTTTGGGCTATCTCTTCGTACATCCAGTCGGCCAGGACATCGCTGGTGGCGTCCCACTGAAAGCAATAGTCGATGAGGCGCGAGAGATCCCCGGCACCTTTGTAGCCGTGCCGTTTCATCCCTTCGATCCACTTGGGGTTTAGGACTTTGATGCGAAAAAGAAAACGCATCTCTTCGGCGGTAGTCCGCACCTGGGGTCTTTCCGGATCATTGGTACTTCCGGTATAGGAGACGGGCCTGCGCCCGGAGACGGCTTCCACCGCGGCGTTTAAGCCACCGTGATAGGCGTTGGGGCAATCACAGGAAAGGATGTCTATCTCCCGGGTGTCGTCGTTTTTATAGGTTACTTCCACCCGGGAAAGTACCTTTTTAAAAGACTCATGGGCCTTTAGTCCATAAAAGTCCTTCCCGTAGGCGAAACCTGCCCAGGCCACATAACTTTCCGCCAGATCCCTGCGCTCCTTCCAGGTGCCGGTATCAAGGAGCTCGCTCACCCCGGCTCCATAGGCCCCTGGAGGATCAGAAAAGACCCGGAGCCCGGCCAGACGGGTGGCCTCCTCCCGTGAGAGACCCTCGTCAAGATAAGCGGCAAGGTCTTTACGGTAATGGGCGGCCAGGAAATTTTCCTCCTCGTCTTCCTCAAGGAGGGCCACCATCCTTACCGCTTCGTCAAAGAGCTCCATCAGATTCCGAAAGGCATCCCTGAAAAAACCGCTGGTCCGGAGGGTAACATCAATCCGGGGCCGCTTAAGAGTGGAAAGAGGAATGGGTTCCACCCCCAAAACTCTCTGATTTTTTTCGTGCCACACGGGCCGGACCCCCAGAAGGTAAAGGGCGCAGGCCAGGTCCTCACCCCGGGTACGCATGGTCGGAGAGCCCCAGATAACCATGGCCAGCGTGCGCGGGTAACGACCGTGGTCCTTCAAATGGCGGCTTAGCAAAGCCTCCGCCTGCCTGACCCCCCTTTCCCAGGCCAGTTTGGTAGGGATCTTCTGGGGATCCACGGAATAAAAATTCCTGCCCGTGGGTAATACATCGGGTTCTCCCCTGGTAGGGGCCCCGGAAGGACCAGGTAAGACAAAACCTCCGGAGAGGGCCTTAAGACAGGAGGGAATCTCTTCTTTTACCCCTTCAAGGAGCACCAGGGCTTCCTCTTCGGTGAGCCCGGCTCCCTTTGCTATGGCCTGGGCGGTTTGACGACTGGCCTCACCTTGTGGGGGTCTGCCCAGGATATGCAAGCCCTCATTTACCAGGGTAGAGGCCACTTCATCCAGGTAGTCATGGAGTCTGGCCAGTGAAAAAGCGGGGTCTTTTTCCATCTCTTCCCTGGAGAGGGAAAGGTCCTCGTTCAGGCCGGCGGCGCAGGCCTTTTCAATAATTTTTCGGGCCAAACTTTCGGCCTGGGCCGGGTTTTCCCCGCGCAACACACGATGTTCTTCCAGTAAGCGGGCAAGTTCTTCGAGGACTCCGTAACGCCCGGCCGCCATCTGGGGAGGGATCATGTGGTCGATAATGGCACAGTAGCTGCGGCGTTTGGCCTGGGTCCCTTCACCGGGATCATTTACGATATAAGGGTAAATGTTGGGCAGGGAGTCTATAGCCAGGTCAGGATAGCATTCCTGAGAAAGGGCCACGGCCTTTCCCGGGAGCCACTCAAGGGTCCCGTGCTTTCCTACGTGAACCACGGCGTGGGCACCGAATTCTTCTGCTACGAAACGGTAAAAGGCAAGATAGTGGTAGGGGGGCGGCAGGTGGGGATCGTGAATCATCTCTCCGTCTTCAAGCTTTTCGTGTTTACCCCGGGGGGGCTGGACGGAAAGGAAGATGTTTCCGTTCAAAAAACCGCTGAAATACATCCTTCCCTGATGGACAAAGAGGTCCCCCGGCGGGCTTCCCCAGGCCTCCTCAAGCTTCTGCCGCACCTCTGCGGGAAGTTCCCTGACCCAGGCAAGGACCTTCGCACAGGAGACAGAAACTTTGGCCTTTCTGGCCAGTTCAGCCGGGGTGAGGTAGCGCCTTTCCGCGACCAGGGTGGTAAGGAGCTTCTGGGCAAGTTCCTCGCCTGAGGAATAGAGTTCTTCCAGATGGTAACCCTCTTTTTTCAAGGCCTTTAAGAGCTCCACCACCGAGGCGAAGCTATCGAGACCGAAGGCGCAACCCACCCGGTCTGCCCGGGGCGGATAATGGTGAAAGATGATGGCCACCCTGCGTTTGGCTGGGGGCAAGCGAAAGAGCCGCGCCCAGTTCAAGGCCAGGCCCGTTACCCTGGCCACCCCTTCCGGCACTGGTACCAAACGACGCAGACGGACCCCAAGGAGGGGATCCTTCTCCCCTTCTTCCCTTGTGGCAACCAGGGTGGTAATGAGGGTCCCGTCAAACTCCGGCTGAGCCACGGAGATGGCAAGCTCAAGAGGGCTCAGGCCCGCAGGGCTTTCCTCCCAGACCTTTCGCGGAGAAAAGCTGATGAGCCCCTGAAGCACCGGGACCCCGATCTTTGGGTAAAGATCTTCGGTCTCTGGCCAGAGAAGGCGGTGGGAAAAGGGCTGGAGATTGATAATGGCCTCTACCAGCGGCCCCCTGTCTCCCAGGAAAAACTTACGGGCCACCTCTTTAGGCCTCAAGGCCTCCTCGCCCTTTTCCACAAAGCGCCGGTGAAAGACCGGAAAGGCCAGGGCCCCTTTCTCCTCCAGGGCTGAGATCAGGGCCGAGACCGGGGCCAAATCGCCGTTTACCCAATAGCCCTGGTAGAACCAGATCCCCACCTTGGGGGCCGAAAGATCATAGCCCTGTTCTTCAAGCCAGGCCAGATAGGAAGAGAGATCGGCAAAAAAGCCTCCTTGCGGATGATAAAGACCCTCGGTAGGCAAAGCCTGGGGCGGGGGCCAGGGCCCTTTTTGGCCTTCAAGGAGCATTAAAAGCGCCAAGAAAAAGTTCTTCAGGTTTTCCACTCCACCGAGTCTGAGATAGACCGCCCGGGTCTCAAACCCTTCCTTGGGACGGGAATATTTCTGGGCCAGGAGGAGGTCTTCGTCGCTTCCGGCCACGGGTTGCACGTGGATAAGGCGGGCCTTTTTCGCCCGGGAGATGATCTTTTGAAACCCGGGCAAAGACCTCTCACCCCCGTGAGGGAGAAAAACCAGGGCCTCGGCTTCGGCGGCCAGTTCTGCGGCCCGCTCCTCTTCCCGGCTATCAAAAATCTCCGCGCCGGTGCGCAGTATCAATTCAAAGGGCTTAATCCTCAGGGCCTCCTGGTAGGCCCTGGCCAGACTCAAAAGTTCAAAACCCGAGGCACTGTAATAAAAGATCTTAGGAGCCATGGTCCGAAAGACACTCCTTCTGGAGACGTAACTTGGGGCGCAAATCCGCCAAAGAGGAAAAACGCAGCTCATGGACCAAAAAATCCGGGGCCAAAAGGTCCAGAAAGGGCCTCAGGTCAACGCCGTAGAAGGGAAAATGGGGATCAAGGCTAAGTACCCGTTCCCGGGCCAAACGGAAACGGAAAAGGGGATCGGAAGCGGCCAGACACCGCCTCTTTCCCTCTTCATCAGAAAAGAAAAGATCGGCCCGAGGTGAAAAGTTGAGGTGAACCCCTTTGATAAGCTCCCTTAAAGAAGGTGGCTTCTTTGAAAGCACTTCAAAGAGAAGGGAAAGGGCCTGTGCCGGATACACAGGCCCACGAAACATGGACGGCTGCCTGAGGAGGTAAGAAGCGTTGAGGAGGTGGCCCGTGTCAAGCAAAAGGCCTGTAGGAAAGGGGACCCTGAGCCGGTCCCAGAAATATTCCGCCTCCCAGTCCTCAAGGAGGGTCAGCCCTGGCCACCAGAGATTTTCGAAAAGGAGCAAGCTCCTCTGGGCGGGAAAACCCTCAAGGGCCGCGTTCAAAACCTCCGCCACCGCTTGAAGGACGGTCTTTTTGTCGTAACGGAAACGCAGGGAAAAGACTTCTTCCAGCCCGCAATGACTGACGTGAAAGACCAGATACGCAGGCTTAAGGGAAAGGGCCCTTTCAAACCAGCCCTTAAGGAGGTTTAAAAAATCCTCAGGCCTTTCTCCTCCGAAGAAGCGGGCAAGATTGGTTTCGCCAGGGAAGACCTCGCGCAGATAGCGCCTGTCTTCAAGCCAAAAAGGAAGCCAAACCGGCTGGAAGGGAAGATGCACCCCACAGACAAAAGGCCTGATCCCTTCCGGGACTTCCTTCAGAGGCAAAAGCTCCACCCCGGCCAGAGAAAATTCTTCAAGAAGGGGCCCGAGGGCCCCTTCCTCTACCAGCGTCAGGTCTTTCTGATGGGTGGAAAGGGCCAGAAGTTCTTTCATCTTAGAAGGACCTAAGCTTTATCCCGGCCAGAATAGCCAGCCCGGGGGCCCGGTACCCCTTGGCCCATTCGTAATCTACGTCAAACAAGTTTTCCGCCCGGAAAAAGACTTCCAGCTTTTCGTAAAGTGCGTAACTGCCGGTCACATCAACCCGGCTGTAATCAGGCATATAGTGCGAGAAATCATAAGCCGGTCGGCGACTGACGTATTTATAGTAAAGGTTTCCTTTGAATTTCTGCCACTTGAAATGGACCCGGGCCCCTATTTGATGGTAGGGGACGAGGGCTAGACGTTCGGCATCACCTTCCTGACCCTCGGTGTAAGTATAGTTCAAATCCAACCTCAACCAGGGATAAGGCCTGAAACCAAGCTCAAACTCCAGACCCGTGGTGTTGGCTCCTCCGGAATTGTAATAACGCCAGGTGTTATAATTGAAAGCGATCCGTTCTTCGTAATGGGTGTTAAACCAAACCAGGGACCAGTGAAGTTTTTCTCCCAAAAGGGTTTGCTCCAGGCCGATATCGCCCCCTGTGCTTTCCTCGGGATCCAGATCAGCGTTCCCGTACCGGGGATCATAAAGGTTAAAAAGGGAGGGGGCCCGGAAACCTGTGGCCAGGTTGGCCCTAAACTTGAAGCCGTAAGGCAAGAAATAGGCCAGCCCTATCTTGTAGGTCCCGTGTGTGCCAAATTCTTCGTGATCGTCTATCCGACCACCAAGATTAAGGGCCAGCTTTTCGTCAAAAAGCAGGAGAAAGAGGTTGGCAAAATAAGAAGTGGTATCCACATCGTCATCGTATTCTTTGGTCCCCCATGAGGAAGCGTTATAAAAATCTCCTTTTTCGTGATAATACTCTATGCCGCAGGTAAGAAGGGCCCAATCTTGATAACGGAAATGATTCAAGAAAACCACCGGATAAGTCTTTCCCCGGTAAAGGGCCTCACGGGGGCTATCGGTCACCGGACTGCCATCCGGACGAAAACCCAAAATGCCGTCGTCCTTATCTTTGTAAGCCCGGCGATTAAAGTGATAACCCACCGTCAAAGTGCTATTCCACCACGCCGTGGGGGCCAGGCTCATCTTAAAATGGGTGAGCAGGATCGTTTGGCGGCGTTGGGCGTGAGGGTCATTATAGGCTCTAAAACTCCTCCAGTCCCACTGGCCGTAATTTAAAAAACCGTAAGCATACCTGGTGGTCCAATCTAACTTAAGGGATTTTAAAAGACCGCCCTTAAACGGAGCCCAGTTGAAATTGGCATCCACGGTATTTTGGCGAAATTTAGAATCCTTATAAAGCCCTCCGGCGTTTACTCCCGCCCAGCCGACGTAATAGCCCAGGGGTCCCAGAGAACCGCGCACGTTGGCCAAGCCCCTTTTGGTTTCATAACGACCGTAAAAACCCTTGGTCTCCCACCTAAAAGGCCCTCCCCCTTTAGGAGAAAAAAAGTTGATAGCTCCGGTCATGGCGTTTGAGCCGTAAAGGGAGCTCTGAGGCCCCCGGACAATCTCGATTTTTTCTATGTTTTCCGCGTCCAGCCAGCTCCAGAGATCCCCGAAATCATTGCCGGGATAGGTGGGGTCATAAACGCGAATACCATCGAAAAGGACTGCTACGTCCTGATTTTTACCACCCCGCAAACGAATATAACCCCATTGTCCCAGCCAACCGTTGTGCTTGATAGTGATAGACGGATAAGTTTCCAGGGCCTGGTAAAGGGCCTGCACCTGGCGCTGATCAATTTCTTGCCTGGTGATTACCGAAACTGCGTCGGGCAGTTTGACCAGTTCCACCGGTGCCCTGGTGGCGGTGACTACCACTTCGCCAAGATCTTTCTCCTGGGCCTGGGCGGAAAGACCAAAAAGGCCAAGAAACAGAGAAAAAAGTACCAAAAGATACGCCATACACTCCCTCCTTTGAGAGTTTTTTAGCTCTCGCCGAAGGGAGCCCGGGGAGTTTCCGAGGAGGGACAGGAACCCTTTCTCGGAAACGGAGCAGTAAGCCCCGAAGCTCCGCTTCCTCAAAGGGTCTCAGGCCGGTCTCCCGGCTTCCGGATCATCCTACTCGCCGCGCCTTCCCAGGACTTTCAAGTCCCAGTGGCTTGTCCCCCTTGATCCATGCGTTACCGGCTCAACTGAATAGGCAAAACTTGTGGCTTGCCTCAAACTGCCCTTAGACAGTTTAGCCTTTCAGCAACGGATCAAGGGGTTAGCGGCTTTCGTCCCCGGTCACGGTTGCGGGCCAGCGCCGGACTTGCACCGGACTTCCCGATTATCCCCGTAACGGGGCACCTGAGACCCTGACTGTAAAAGAGCTTTAAAGGCTTTAACCCAATTGACG
>DROK01000032.1 GCA_011321895.1 Thermodesulfatator atlanticus | reverse complement strand
TTCCGCCTCCTGCCGCGAAAGCTCCCCCTGCACCAGGTATTGCCGCAAAAAATAGACGTTTTCTTCCTCATCCAGCCGGCGGCCCAGCAGGAGGGCCAGCGCTTCTCTGGCCACACGCCCTTCGTTGTCCGTGACCCCGGGGCGGAATCCCACCTGGATCAGCCAGTCAAAACCAAAAACCGGGGCCAGGGGTTTTTCCACGGCGTAAATCTCAGTAACCGGGTCACAGAGGGGACCGGTGGCGAAGGCTACCAGTTCGTCTTCGGTAAGATTGGCCTCCACCAGATAGACCCGGATGGTGCGGCAGGCCTCAACTCTTAGGCCCAGGTCTTCCCGCATCCGCCGGGCCGTCTTTTCCCCCAGGGCGTCTTTTAAGGCGGGTTTTAAGGCGACTTCAATCCTTGCCAGCATGGTTTCCTCCATATTCCCGGGCTTTATAGACCTTTTCACAGCCCAGGCCGTTCGTCAACTTTTATCCCGACTTGGTCTCATAGCTCCGGGCGATGAAATTCCCCCGGGAGAATGATAAAATGCTACAAGCATTTGGCGGTGGTGTTCCCTTTGGCCAAGAAAAGCTTGCCCGTTATCTACACGCCGGATTTCAAAAGGCACCGTACCAGCCCTCAGCATCCCGAAAATCCTTTACGGGTGGAGGCCATCTGGCGTTTTCTGGAAACTGGTCCTTTAAGCCCTTATCTCCGTATAGTTGAGCCTAAAGAGGCCCCCTTTGAGTGGCTCACCCAGGTCCACGACCCGCATTACGTCATGCGGCTTGAAGAGGCCTGTCTTAAAGGTCACCCCCACATATACGGCCCTGACAACGAAATCTCTTTTGATTCCTTTGAAGTGGCCAAACTGGCGGCAGGGGCGGTTTTGGTGGCCGTTGATCTGGTAGAAAAGGAGGGTGAACCCCTGGTCTTTTGTCCGGTAAGGCCTCCAGGGCATCACGCTGAAAAGGACCGGGCCCTTGGTTTTTGCCTTTTTAACAACGTGGCGGTCGGGGCCCGTTACTGGCAGAAGACTTACCGGAGACGCCTTCTCATCCTCGACTGGGACGCACACCACGGAAACGGGATACAGCACGCCTTTTATGAAAACGATTCCGTCTTTTACGTCAGCCTCCACGAAAACCCGCGCCTGAGTTTCCCGGGGACCGGTCTGGCTGAAGAAAGGGGAGCGGGGGGCGGGGAGGGTTACACCCTCAATATCCCCATGTCCCTTGAAAGTGGTGACGCCGAATATCTGAAGGCCTTTCAGGCGCAGGTGGACCCGGCGGTCCGGGCCTTTGCCCCGGAAGGGATCATGATTGCCGCAGGTTTTGATGCCCACCGCGATGATAACATGTCCTTCCTCAACCTCACCACCCGGGGGTTTGCCGCCATGAGCGCCTACGTTCGGGAATGGAGCAGGATCTTTAAAGCCCCGGTGATTTCCGTCCTCGAAGGAGGATACGAGCTGAAATCTCTGGTGGCCTCCGTAGAAACCCACCTCAAAGTGCTTCTGGGTTTTTGATTCGTCCATACGATCTCCAGACCGTAGCCCACGCCATTTCTAAGAGGGCCGTTCTGGTAACCAACAACTCTTCTCTGCATTAATCAGACCATTAATATATGTTAGTTCTTTTAAGCCTCACAATGCCATAAACCAGACCTAACCCAATCCCAGTCAACAAAATTGTTGCCGGTTCAGGTATGGGATCGGCTTTTAAAGATAGGTTGACCCATTCTATAGAAAAGTCGTTTTCAACAAAACAAAAAGCTTCAGGGGCAATTACTATACTGACAAATTGTCCATCCCTAAGATAATCTAAGATTCCTTCTTCTTTTAAATCGATAGTTAGATCGGCATATTTTCTATGATAACCGAACCACCAATATCCTAGCCAATATGTTTTTTCAAAAAGAACTTTATTTCCGTCAAGAAAACTTGTTTTGATTTGGATTTCTTCTGGAGCCAAATCTTCAGAAGAAAATTGGAAAGATAAATATGCTTCAATAGGTAAATTTGAATTAGGATCATATCTGGTTTCATCATAGCTGGGCATTTTTTCTTGTATCGTGTTGTTATCTTCATCTCTCAAGATGGCATAACCGCCTAAATCGAAAAGTTTAAATTCGAATATAGCCTTCCATCCTTCCTCTAAGTCAAAATGATCATCGGTATTATGGTTGCCCTTGGAACCTAAAAAAGTTTCAGAAAATTCAATAGGAGTAGCTTTGATCACGGTTTCCATTTTAAAGAAACAAAAAATAG
>DROK01000031.1 GCA_011321895.1 Thermodesulfatator atlanticus | reverse complement strand
TGCCATGGCCAAACCGGTGGTCCACCACCGCCTGCCCGAATTTTCGGCCCTTCTGCGGCAGATCAGGGATGACCTCAAATATCTCTTCCAGACCCGGGAAGAAGTTATATTTTTTGCCTCCTCAGGCACCGGGGCCATGGAGGCCTGCGTGGCCAACCTCTTCAACCCCGGTGAGAAGGTCATCGTGGTACGGGGAGGCAAGTTCGGGGAAAGATGGGGAGAACTGGCCGAAACTTACGGTTTAAACCCCATCTATATTGACGTGCCCTGGGGGGAAGCGGTAAAGGTAGCTGAGGTTAAGGAGGCCCTTTCCTCCCACCCAGACGCCGCGGGTCTGCTCATCCAGGCCCACGAAACCTCTACCGGCGTAAAACACCCGGTAGCAGAGATCGCCCCTTTGACCCGGCAGAGCCAGACCTTACTGGTAGTTGACGCCATCTCAGCCCTCGGGGTCTATCCCCTGCCCTTTGACGAACTGGGGATTGACGCCATGGTGGCGGGCTCCCAGAAAAGCCTGGCCCTACCCCCGGGGCTTTCCTTCGTGGCCCTTTCCCCGCGGGCCAGGGAAAAGGCCCAAAAGGTCACTTCTCCCCGTTACTATTTTGATTTCAGGCGAGAATTGAAGGCCCTGGCCAAGGAGACCACGGCCTTCACCCCGGCGGTTTCTCTCCTTTACGGCCTGGCGGAGATCCTGGCACGGATAAAGGAACTGGGGCTTCCCCGCCTTTTCCGGCATTATCAGCGCCTTTCAGGGGCCTGCCGGGCGGGGGTGAAGGCCCTGGGCCTTGAGCTCTTTGCCAAAGCCCCTGCTGAGGCCCTCACCATCGTCAAAGTCCCGGAAGGGGTGGACGGGGCCAAATTGATGAAGCTTATGCGCGAGAAATACCGTGTTACCATGGCCGGGGGGCAGGCCAAACTGAAAGGTAAAGTGGTCCGGATTGCGCACCTGGGTTACCAGAGCGAGCTCGACGTAATCCTGGCCCTGGCCACCCTGGAGATGGCTCTGACGGAACTCGGCTTCGAACTTCCTTTGGGAGCCGGTGTGGCGGCGGCCCAAAAATACTTTTTGGAAAACCAGGAGGCCTAAGATGAAGGTTTTGGTATCTGATCCCATCGCAGAGGACGGGATAAAGATCCTGAAAGACGCAGGCTTGGAGGTAGTGGTCAAAACCGGGCTCTCTAAAGACGAGCTGATCCAGGAACTCCAGCAGGACGTAGAGGCCATTATCATCCGGAGTGCCACCAAAATGACCGCAGAGGTCATCGAAGCCGCCCCCAAGCTCAAACTCATCGCGAGGGCGGGGACCGGGCTTGATAACGTAGATCTGGAAGCAGCCAACCGGCGCGGTATCGTGGTGATGAACTGCCCCGGTGGCAACACCGTTTCCGCGGCGGAACACACCATTGCGATGATGCTGGCTCTGGCCCGGAATATCCCTCAGGCCACCGCTTCCATGAAAGCGGGTAAATGGGAGAAAAAGAAATTTATGGGCCGGGAAATCACGGGGAAGACCCTGGGTATCATAGGCCTTGGCCGTATCGGCTCAGTGGTGGCGGAAAGGGCCAAGGGGCTCAAGATGCGGGTGATCGCCTACGATCCTTACGTCAACCCCGACCAGGCGGCGAAGATGGGGATCGAGATCATGAGCCTTGAAGAGCTCCTCCCCCAGGCCGACTTCATCACCATCCACGTGCCGCTTACCAAGGAGACGCGCGGTTTCATCAATAAGGAAAAGTTTGACCAGATGAAGGACGGGGTCATGTTTATCCACTGTGCCCGGGGGGGCATCGTCAACGAAAAAGATCTTTACGAGGCCATGGTTTCGGGAAAGGTGGCCGGGGCCGCCCTTGACGTCTTCGAAGAGGAACCCCCTCCGCCAGATTACCCCTTGTTTAAACTGGAAAATTTTATCTGCACCCCTCACCTCGGGGCCTCCACGGTGGAAGCCCAGAAGAACGTGGCCCTGGCCATTGCCTCCCAGGTGGTGGACTTCCTGGTCCACGGGGTGGTCCGTAACGCCGTAAATATGCCCTCGGTTTCCGCAGAACTCCTCCCGGTCTTAAAACCTTACCTGAGTCTGGCCGAAAAACTGGGGGCCTTGCAGGCCCAGCTGGCTGAAGGGCCTATTCAGGAAGTAAATATCGAGTACCAGGGAGACGTGGCCAACCTGGACACCAAACCCCTGACCGTGGCCCTGCTGAAGGGGCTCCTCAGCCCGGCCTTAAGGGAGGACGTAAACTACGTAAACGCCCCCATCCGGGCCAAGGAAAGGGGCATCAAAGTTACCGAAAGCAAGGTCAATACCGCTGAAGATTTTCTCAACCTGATCAAGGTACGCATTAAATATCCCGGCGGGGAAAACGTGGTGGGAGGAACCATATTCGGGAAAAAGGAGCCCCGTATCGTCCAGATCAACAATTTCAGGCTGGACGCCATCCCTGAAGGGCACATGCTCTACCTCATGAACGAAGACCGCCCGGGGGTGATCGGGCAAATCGGGATCACCATCGGGGAAGAAGGGGTAAATATTTCCCGCATGCACGTAGGGCAGGAGCCGGCCAAAAAGGCCAACATCATCCTCCTTTGCGTGGACCAGCCGGTGCCTGAAAAATTGCTGGCCAAACTCGCCGCCCTTCCCGCCGTAAAGATGGTAAAGGCCCTGGAACTCTAAAAATAAGGGGGCCTTTGGGCCCCCTTTATGCCAAATCCTTTTTTTCCGAAAATTAGATAGGTCTTGGTTTTAAATAGCTAAAGTTTTGGTATAAAAAGGGAAACTTTCCCTTCACAAGGAGTTTCCTATGCGTAAGAGGCGTTTTTGGGTGGTGCTTTTTTTGGTGGTCTTGTTTCTCGGGTGTAGCTCCCCTGAAGAAAAAATCAACAAACACATGGAAAGGGGTTTGGCCTTCGCCAAAGAAGGCAAATTACGCGAAGCGGTAATCGAGTTTCGCAACGTGATCCAGCTTGACCCCAAGCACCCGGAAGCCCACTACCAGCTGGCCGAAATCTACCTCAAGGTAGGAGACCTAAGGCACGCCCTTTCCGAATACCGCAAAACCGTAGACGTGGATCCGGAAAACATCGAGGCCAGACTGAAACTGGCTTCTTTATTGGTAGCCGCGGGAAAACTTGAGGAGGCCGAAAGGCATCTGGATTACGTCTTAAAAAAAGACCCCCAAAACATAAAGGCCCTGATCACCCTGGCTTCTTTGCGTTTGCGCCAGAAAAAGAAAGAAGAAGCCCGCCAGATTGCGGACAAGGTACTTCAACTTGACCCACAAAACGTAGAGGCCCTGGTTATCCTGGCCCAGATATGCCGGGAGGAAGGAAAGCTCAAGGAGGCCGAAGGTAAAATAAAAGCCGCCCTTGAGAAGGCCCCGGATAACGTCCTCCTGTACGAAATACTCTTAAGACTTTACCTGGAAGAAGGGAACACCGCCCAGGCTGAAGCCTTACTCAAGGAAATGATCGCGAAATTCCCCAAACGTTTTCAGTTTGTCCACCAGCTGGTGGCCCTCTATCTGGCCCAGGGCAAAGCAGAGCAGGCTGAAAAATTCCTCCTTTCCTGGAACGAGAAACACCCCAACGACCTGAGGGGGCGGCTTGAGCTCATCGGTCTTTATCAACGTCTGGGCAAAGTCAAAGAGGCCACCGAGCTGGCCCGGGAAAGTCTCAAAAAATGGCCAGACTCCCTGGACCTCAAGGCCCAGTTGGCCTACCTCGAACTGGAGCAGGGGAAGCGTCAGGAAGCAGAAAAACTGGTCAAAGAAGTCCTTGCCAAGAACGAAAACCACGTCCTGGCAAGACTGGTGCGGGGAAAGATCAGGCTGACCAAGGGGCTCTTGGCCGAGGCCCTGGAAGATTTCGAGTTCGTGGCGCAAAAGAGGCCGCGGTTTGCCGAGGCCTACCATTTTATAGGCGTGGTCAAAATGCTTCAGGGCAAGAAGGGGGAAGCCCGCGAGGCCTTTGAAAAGGCCATTGAGCTTAATCCCCTGGTGATCCGGACCAGACTCCTCTACGCCCGGCTTTTGCTATCCCAGGGGGAGACGGAAGCGGCCCGCAAACAGGCGTTGACCGTGCTCAGGCTTTCTCCTTCAAACCTGGAAGCCGCCCTGACCCTGGGCCTTACTTACATGCTTGAAAAAGATTTCGAGAAGGCGGAGAAGGTGTACCAGCGGCTCGTAAAGCTCTTCCCCGACAATCCCACCGTACATTTTGCTTACGGCACCTGTCTTCAGGCCCAGAAAAAGTACGCCGAGGCCATAGCCGAATACCAGAAGACCCTTGAGCTGGCCCCAAGACACCTGCCGGCCCTTACCAGGCTGGTGGGATACTATCTGGCCAAGAAAGACTACGATAAGGCCCGCTCCCTGGTAGAAAAATATCTCCCCCAATATAAAAACAAGGCCCCGGTCTACTATCTCCTGGCCCAGATTTACCTGGCGCAGGGCAACCTTAAAGAAGCGGAAGAAAAGCTCAAGTTGGCCGTCAAAGAAAACGACCGGTTCCTGCCTGCCTATTCCACCCTCATCCTCATTTACGGGCGTGAAGGGAAACTGGAGACCGCCCTTTCCGAATGTGAAAAGGCCCTTAGCAAAAGGCCAGAAAGTGTCCGTCTCCTTATGACCAAGGCCAATCTCCTGGAAGCCCTGGGCCGCACTAAAGAGGCGGAAGAGACCTACCGTAAGCTCATCGAAATCAGCCCCAAGTTTTTCCCGGCCTTAAACAACCTGGCCTGGATGCTGGCCCAAAGGGGAGAACTGGAAGAGGCCTTCATTTTGGCCCAGCGGGCGCGGGAGCTGGCCCCCGAAAACCCCTACGTCCTCGATACCTTTGCCTGGATCCTACACTTGCGCGGCTCAAACGAGATGGCCATCTCCATCTTTCAGGATATTTTGCAGAAAAACCCGGATTTTGCCCCGGTCCGTTACCATCTGGCCAAGGCCCTGCTGGCGGTGGGGCGGAAGGCGGAAGCTGTCCAAGAGCTCGAAAAAGTTGTAAAATCTCCTTTGAATTTCCCGGAAAAAGAGGAGGCACGCAAACTCCTTGCGGAACTCAAAAAATCTTAGGGACTATACCTTGGAGGAACTGGAAGCCCTCTTTACCAACCGGGGGCTTCCGGGTTACCGGGGGCGTCAGGTCTTTAAATGGCTTTTAAAACCGGTTTCTGATTTTGCCGAATTGACCGATCTCCCTAAGAATTTGCGTCAGGAACTGGCCCAAGAGTTCAGCCTGTTCATCCCGGCGGTTAAAAAGGTCGAAACCGCCCAAGACGGCACCCAAAAGTTGGCCCTTGAGCTGGCCGACGGGGAGGTCATAGAGTGCGTCCTCATCCCGGAAGAGGATCACTACACCCTGTGTGTCTCTTCGCAAGTGGGGTGCGCCATGGGGTGTGCCTTCTGTCTCACGGCCCGGATGGGTTTTAGACGCAACCTCTGGCCCCACGAAATCCTGGGCCAGGTCTTAAGGGCCAAGGAACTCCTAGACCAAAAGAAAAGCCCAAAACCCTTGCGCAATATCGTCTTTATGGGCATGGGCGAGCCGCTGGCCAACTACGAAAATCTGATCAAAACCCTGAAAACCCTGCTCCACCCCAAGGGCTTTAATTTCTCCAAAAGGAGAGTGACGGTCTCCACGGCCGGGCTGGTCCCTCAGATAAAAAGACTGGGGCACGAGGTTACCGTGCGCCTGGCGGTGTCCTTACACGCAGCCTGTGACGAGATTCGCTCCCGCCTCATGCCGATCAACCAGCGCTACCCCCTTACCGAGCTCCTTGAGGCCTGTCGTAGTTTCCCTCTTCCCCGGGGCTGGCGGATTACTTTTGAATACATTTTGCTAAAAGGGGTTAACGATACCGCTCAAGACGCCCGGCGGCTGGCGGATATCTTGCGTGGCATCCCGGCCAAGATAAACCTCATCCCCTTTAACGAACACCCCTTGCTTCCCTTTAAGTGCCCGGAGGAAAGGGCCATTTTGGCCTTTCAGGAAACCCTTTTGGCCCGGGGGTTCGTGGCCACGGTCCGCAAGAGTCGCGGGCGGGATATTTCGGCGGCCTGCGGGCAATTAGCTACCAGACTTGCGGCTTAAATGGACGAACGTGTCACGGTCATAGGAGGCGGTTTAGCGGGTTCTGAGGCTTCGTGGCAGCTGGCCTCACGGGGCGTCCCGGTAAGACTTTACGAGATGCGGCCCCGCAAGCTTACCCCGGCCCATAAGACCGGCAAACTGGCGGAACTGGTATGTTCCAACTCCCTCCGCGCCAAAGACCTCACCAGCGCCGTGGGGCTCCTGAAAGAAGAGATGAGAAGGCTTTTTTCCCTGATTATGGAGGCGGCGCTGGCCAGTGAAGTGCCCGCCGGTAAGGCCCTGGCGGTGGACAGAAGTCTTTTTGCCGATTATGTGACCAGACGCCTGGAAGCACACCCGCTGATCGAAATCGTACGGGAGGAGGTAACCACCCTTCCCGAAGAGGGTATCGTTATCGTGGCCACCGGCCCCTTGACCTCTGAACCGCTGGCCGAAGAGCTCAAGCGCCTTACCGGTGAAGAGTTTTTCCATTTCTACGACGCCATCGCCCCCATCGTTTACGCCGACTCTATCAACTGGGACAAGGTCTTTAAAGGAGACCGTTACGGCAAGACAGAGGAAGGGGCTTACGTTAACTGTCCCCTTACCAAAGAAGAATACGAAAGGTTTGTGGACGCCCTGTTAGAGGCCGAAAAGGTCCCCTTCAAAGAATTTGAAAAACCCAAATATTTTGAAGGCTGTCTTCCCATCGAGGTGATGGCGGAGCGGGGGAGAGACACCTTACGTTTTGGCCCCATGAAGCCCGTAGGTTTGAAGGACCCCCGCACCGGGCGGGAACCTTACGCCGTGGTCCAGCTCCGGCCCGAAAACCGGGAAGGGACCCTTTACAACCTGGTGGGGTTCCAGACCAAGCTCAAGTACCAGGAGCAGGAAAGGGTCTTCCGCATGATCCCCGGGCTGGAAAAGGCCGAATTTGCCCGCCTGGGTTCCATCCACCGCAATACCTTTGTCTGTGCACCGAAGGTGCTGGAAAAGACCCTTCAGTTGAAAAAGGCCCCGCGTATCTTCCTGGCGGGTCAGTTAAGCGGGGTGGAGGGCTACGTAGAATCAACCGCCATGGGGCTTCTGGCGGGGATCAACGCCGGCCGCCTCTTTCGGAAACAAAAATTGGTGGTCCCCCCGCGGGTCACCGCCCACGGGGCCCTGGTACATTACATAACCGAGGCGGACCCGGCCCACTTTCAGCCCATGAACATTAACTGGGGGCTCTTCCCTCCCCTTGATCTGCCCCCCAAGAAGAGAAAGCGTCTGCCCAAAAGGGAACGCTACCGATTGATGGCCGAAAGGGCCCTTACCGCTCTGGCCCGCTGGATTGAGGAAGAAAAAATTTTGGCTGATTTTAAAGGAGAAAGCCATGGAATGCCCGGCGTGCAAGGGAAACATCCCTGAGGGAGGAAATTATTGTCCCTATTGCGGCAAAGTAATCACCGGGGGCCGCTTCTCCAGATGGTGGATCTGGGCGGCGGCCGCCGGGGTGTTAACCGGGGCGGGGCTGGTCCTGGCCTACCAGCTCCTCAAGGAAAAACGCCTTTGGGACGACCAACAACCCCAGCCGAGCCCGGGCTCAAGTGTGGACGAAGAGCTTATGGCTTTTTAGGTTTTTGGGGTTGCCCTTGTCGGTCCTTCCAAAACTTTGTAGCTTAAGACAAATACCAGCCAAAGGGAGTATGGAGCATGAAAGTAAACGTGGAAGACATCAGTTCTGTGCAGAAAAAACTAAAAGTTGAGCTTCCCCCCGAAGTGGTCAACAAAGAGATCGACCGGGCCTGTCAGAGACTGGGCAAAGAGGTCTCGGTTAAAGGTTTTCGTAAAGGGCGGGTCCCTAAAGCGGTGGTCAAACGGCTCTTCAGGGAACATATCGAAGAAAAGGTAGTGGAAAACCTGATCCAGGAGAGCCTTCCCAAGGCCATCGAAGAGAGCAAGCTCGTGCCCATCGTACGCCCCCTCATCGAATCGTACGGCGAGGTGAAAGAAAAAGAGGCCTTTCATTACACCGCCGTAGTGGATATCAGGCCCGAAATCGAACTTAGCCCGGAAGATTACAAGGGCCTTGAAATAGAGGCCATGCCCGTTGAGGTCACGGAAGAGGAATTAGAAAATCACCTGCGGGCCATCCAGATGACCTTTGCTGATCTTAAACCCGCCGATAAAGACCACCAGATCCGGGAAAACGACATCGCCATCATCTCCTTTAAGGCTTATATCGACGGGCAACCGGTCCCCGGACACGAGGCCGAGGCCCTTTACGTAGACGTGGGCACCGGGGAATTTAACGCGACCATTGAAGAAAAACTCATCGGCAAAAAGGCGGGGGATACCGTAGAGGTTGACGTCACCTACCCTGAAGATTCTCTAAACGCCCAGCTAGCCGGGCAGACCGTCCACTACCAGGTCTATATTCGTGAAATATACGTAAGGGACCTCAAGCCTCTTGACGATGAATTTATCAAGAAGATGAATCTGGGGTTTGAATCCGTTGAACACCTCCGGGAGCGTATCAAACGGCGCCTCGAAGAGGATAAGAAAAAAAAGGCGGACGAATTTTTGAAGGAGCAGATTTTGGCCCAGCTCCGGGAAAAGGTAAAATTTGAAGTCCCCGAGCGGTACGTGGAATACAAGCTTGCCCGGCTCATTGAACAGATGGAACAGAGCCTCCAGGAGAAGGGACATACCTTTGAATCAGCCGGGATCTCAGTACAAAAACTGAGGGAACGTCTGAGACCTCTGGCGGAACAGCAGGCCCGGGAAGACCTCATCCTGGAGAAGATAGCCGAGCTTGAAAATATCACCGTAAGCGGTGAAGAGCTTGAAGAAAAGGCCAAGGCCCTGGCTGAGGCCACCAGAGCCAGCCTGGAAGAGGCCCGGGCTATCCTGGCCACCTCCATGGTGCCCCGCATCATAGCGGACAAGACTTTGCAATTCCTAGTGTCTCAGGCTAAAATTAAAGAGACTCAAAAACAAGAAGAAGTTAAAGATAAGACCCCAACCCAAGAAAACCAAGAAGAGAAACAGCCAGAGAGTGAGGTGTAGACGTGTACGTACCCATTGTTATTGAGCAGACGGCACGGGGTGAGCGTGCTTACGATATTTACTCGAGGCTTTTGAGGGAGCGGATAGTCTTTATCGGAGCTCCCATTGATGATCATTTGGCCAACCTGGTGATTGCCCAGCTCCTCTTTTTGGAAGCCGAAGATCCGGACCGGGATATTACCCTTTATATCAACTCTCCCGGTGGCATTGTGACGGCGGGGTTGGCCATTTACGACACCATGCAATACATCAAACCGGACGTAGCCACCCTCTGCCTGGGTCAGGCCGCCAGCATGGCGGCGGTCCTGTTGGCCGGGGGGACCAAAGGCAAGCGCTTTGCGCTTCCTCACTCGCGCATCATGCTCCACCAGCCCATCGGCAGCTTCCAGGGGCAGGCTACCGACGTCGACATCCAGGCCCGTGAGATTTTGCGCCTGCGTGAGATCCTGAACAACATCCTGTCCAAGCACACGGGCCAGCCCTTTGAACGGATCCAGAAGGATACGGAAAGGGATTTTTATATGTCCAGTGAGGAGGCGCAAAAATACGGAATCATTGATAAAATATTAATAGAGCGTCCTTCGAAGAAGGAGGAAGATAATGCCCAGAAAAAATAACAAAGGTGGCGACCTTCACTGTTCCTTTTGTGGCAAAAGCCAGCATGAAGTGCGCAAATTAATCGCCGGCCCGGCGGTATATATCTGTGACGAGTGCATAGAGCTGTGTAACGACATCATTGCCGAAGAATACGAACGGGAAGAAAGCGAGAAGCGCAAAGAGGCCATCCCGAAGCCCGCGGAAATCAAGGCCTTCCTGGACCAGTACGTGGTAGGGCAGGAAAGGGCCAAAAAGATCTTATCCGTGGCAGTACACAACCACTACAAGCGGATAGAGAGCAGGGTTAACCTGGACGGAGTAGAACTCCAGAAAAGCAATATCCTGCTCATCGGGCCTACCGGCTGCGGCAAGACCCTGCTGGCCCAAACCCTGGCCAAATTTTTAAACGTCCCCTTCACCATCGCCGACGCCACCACCCTTACGGAAGCAGGTTACGTGGGCGAAGACGTGGAAAATATCATCCTCAACCTGCTTCAGGCGGCGGATTACGACGTGGAGCTGGCCCAGCGCGGCATCGTCTATATCGATGAAATCGACAAAATCGCCCGGAAAAGCGACAGCCCCTCCATCACCAGAGACGTCTCCGGAGAGGGGGTGCAACAGGCCCTTTTGAAGATCCTTGAAGGGACCGTGGCTAACGTCCCCCCCAAGGGTGGGCGGAAACACCCGCAACAGGAATTCATTAAAGTGGACACCACCAATATCCTCTTTATCTGTGGTGGAGCCTTCGTGGGGCTTGAACGTATCGTTAAGGAACGGCTGGGGCAGCGCTCCATCGGTTTCGGGGCCAATATAAAGAGTTCCAAAGAGATGACCATTGGCGAGATCCTGTCCCACGTGGAGCCGGAAGACCTCATCAAGTTCGGCATGATCCCGGAATTCGTGGGTCGGGTGCCGGTGGTGGCCACCCTTGACGAGCTCACCGAAAAAGAACTGGTCAAGATCCTTACGGAGCCCAAAAACGCCCTGGTCAAACAGTACGAAAAACTGTTTGAAATGGACGGCGTAAAACTTAGATTTACAGAAGGAGCCCTTGAGGCCATCGCCAAAGAGGCCATCAGGCGCAAATGTGGCGCCCGGGGGCTGCGGGCCATCATGGAAGAAGCCATGTTTGAGATCATGTACGAGCTTCCTTCCATGCACGGGGTCAAAGAAGTGGTAGTAACCGAAGAAGTAATTTTAAAACGCGAAAAACCAATCATAATTTACGAATCACAGGCCCAAGAGGCCTAAGAGGGGTTATGGATACGAAAGAACTTCAAGAAAAAATCACTTTACCTTTGCTCCCTTTAAGGGATATCGTACTTTTCCCGCACCGTCTGGTACCGCTTTTTGTGGGGCGGGAAAAGAGCATCATGGCCATCGAACACGCGATGGCCGGTAACAAAGAGATCTTTTTGGCGGCCCAAAAGGACGCCCAGCTGGACGAGCCCAAAGAAAAGGACATTTACCGCGTCGGCACCATCGGGACCATCATCCAGATTCTGCGTCTCCCTGACGGGACGGTAAAGGCCTTAATTGAGGGCAAACAGCGGGCCAAGATCCTTCAGTATCTCCCTGGGCACAATTTCTTCATGGTGGAAGTGGAGCCCAAGGCCGAGGTGATAGAGGCCGGGCCCGAAATTGAGGCCCTGGTACGCCTTTGTCACCAGGCCTTTGAAGAATACACCAAGATCAACAAGAAGATTCCGCCCGAGGTGGTCTCTTCCATCCTGAGTCTCACCGACCCTGCGCGTCTGGCGGACCATATCGCGGCGGTCCTCAACCTCAAGCTGGCCCAGAAACAGCGGCTTTTAGAAATGACCAACGTCAACAAACGGCTTGAGCTGGTATACGGCTATCTGCGCGGGGAAATGGAGGTGGCCCGTCTTGAGCAGCGCATCAAGGAAAGGGTCAAAAAGCAGATGGAAAAGACCCAGCGGGACTACTACCTCAACGAGCAGATGCGGGCCATCCAGAAAGAGATGGGAGAGCGCGAGGACGGGCGGAGCGATCTGGCCGAACTTGAGCGGCGCATAAAGAAAAAACGGCTTCCCCGGGAAGTGGCCGCCAAGGTACGGCAGGAGTTCAAGAAGCTCAAGCTCATGTCGCCCATGTCGGCTGAGGCGACGGTGGTACGCAATTATATCGACTGGTTGATCAGTATCCCCTGGTACGAGCGTACCCAGGACAAGATTGACCTTGAAGCAGCGGAAGCCATTTTGGACGCCGACCATTACGGCCTTGAGAAGCCCAAACAGCGCATCCTGGAACACCTGGCGGTACAGAAACTGGTCAAGAAGATAAAGGGGCCGATCCTCTGCCTGGTGGGCCCGCCCGGAGTGGGTAAGACTTCACTTGCCAAGTCTGTGGCCCGGGCCATGGGGCGCAACTTCGTCCGCGTCTCCCTGGGAGGCGTGCGGGACGAAGCGGAGATCCGGGGGCACCGGCGTACTTATATCGGCGCGTTGCCGGGGAAAATTATCCAGGGGATGCGCAAAGCCGGTACCATAAACCCTGTCTTTTGTCTGGACGAGGTGGATAAGATTGGCACGGATTTCAGGGGGGACCCGGCAGCCGCCCTGCTGGAAGTGCTAGACCCGGAACAGAACTTTTCTTTCCAGGACCATTACCTGGAAGTGGGTTACGACCTCTCAAACGTGCTCTTTATCACCACCGCCAACGCCCTTCATACGATTCCGGTACCCTTGCTTGACCGGATGGAAATTATCGAAATCCCCGGTTACACCGAAGAGGAAAAGCTTGAAATAGCCAAGGGCTACCTTATCCCCAGGCAGCTTGAGGCCCACGGTCTGACCCCTGAGCAGGTCAAATTCAGCGATAAAGCCATTTTAGAGATAATCAGGCGTTACACCCGGGAGGCCGGGGTCCGGAACCTGGAACGGGAGATCGCGGCCATCTGTCGTAAGATTGCCAAAGAAGTGGCCAAAGATCCCAAGGCCTTCAGACCCACCAAAGTCTTTGTGAGCAAGATTCCCAAGTATCTGGGCGTGCCTCGTTATCGTTACGGTGTGGCGGAAAACAAAAACGAAGTGGGGATGGCCACGGGTCTGGCCTGGACGGAGACCGGTGGGGCCTTGCTTCAGATCGAAGCGGTGATCATGCCGGGCAAGGGCAAACTCCTTATCACGGGGAAACTCGGGGAAGTGATGCAGGAGTCCGTACAGGCGGCCATGAGTTACGTGCGTTCCCGGGCGCATCAATTGGGGCTGCCGCCTGATTTTTACCAGCGCATCGACATCCACGTCCACGTCCCCGAAGGGGCGATTCCCAAAGACGGCCCCAGCGCCGGTATTACCATCGCGACGGCCATCGTGTCGGCCCTGCTAAAGATCCCGGTCAAGAGCACCGTGGCCATGACCGGGGAGATAACCTTGCGTGGGCGGGTTTTGCCCATCGGCGGTCTTAAAGAGAAGCTTCTGGCCGCCCGGCGCGGAAATATCGAGCTGGTAATCATCCCCAAGGAGAACGAGAAGGACCTTAAAGAGATACCCGCCAAGGTCTTGAAAGACCTTGACATCGCTTTGGTGGAACACATGGACGAAGTTTTAAAACTTGCCCTTGACCTTGAGGAACCGGACAAGTTGTTCCAGGACGTTCCTCCGTACTCCCTGTTTGAAAAACCCAAGGAAGGGGCGGACGGGATCCGGGCGCACTGATCTTGACACTTGTGGTCACCGCTGTTACTTTTTAGCCGCGATAGGGCGGATAGCTCAGCGGGAGAGCATCGGCCTTACAAGCCGGGGGTCACAGGTTCAAATCCTGTTCCGCCCACCAGTTTAAATGCGGGGCTGTAGTTCAGCACGGTTAGAACGCCGGCCTGTCACGCCGGAGGTCGCGGGTTCAAGTCCCGTCAGCCCCGCCATCTAAACCAAAATGGACCTTCCCTTCATCCTCAAAAAGGCCTTAGAAGCGCTGTTATATCCTTCTGGCCTCATCTTTGTATTTTTGTTTTTGTCCTTCATCACCAGCCTTTCCCGGTATAGACGCAGCCAGACCCGGTTTTTCCTTATCCTGGCCTTTTTGCTTTTCTATATTTCCGCCACCTTCCTGCCCGGACGCCTTTTAGGCCCGCTGGAAGATGGTTATCCCCGCCCTTCACCTGAGGTCTTAGAAAAGGCCGAAGCGATAGTGCTCCTTCCCTGCTACATCTCAGACCGTCCCGGGCTTTCCCTTCTGGACCGGCTGGGGGGTGAGACCGCCAAACGCCTGTTAGCCGCCCTTCTTTTGAAACGAAAGCTTCCTGGAAAGACCCTTTTTATCGTGGGGGCCGGGAGCAAAGGGGGGCCGGGAGCCAGTTACCTGGCTGAAATAGCAGAGAAACTCGGTTTCAAAAAGATAGTAACCCTTGATAACGCAAGAGACACGGCTTCCAGTGCCAGAGCATTAAAAAGCCATTTGAAGGGGAAAAAATTCATCCTGGTCACCGCCGCCTATCACCTACCGCGGGCGGTTTTTCTCTTTAAAAAAGAAGGGCTTTCCCCCATCCCCTACCCCGCCTACCGGGTCTCGGCTAAGGAGAAAAAATTTAGCCTTTATGATCTCTGGCCCAGACCCATAAATTTATTTTACGCTGATCTGGCCGTACACGAGTACCTGGGACTTGCTTTTTATTACTTGATGGAGCACATTCCTTTCCAACCTGGAGGTGAAGGGAAGGCCAAATGAAGTTTGAAGAAAAGGGAGCCGCCATTCTCAAGGCTTCTTTAGAAGCCAAGGAGGCCTTTTGGCACCGGGAAAAGGAAAACATTAAGCGGGCGGTGGAAGTGGTTAGTCAGGCCTTAAAGAGGGGGAATAAGCTCCTGGTCTTCGGAAACGGGGGAAGCGCCGCAGACGCCCAGCATCTGGCCGGGGAGATGATAAACCGTTTCCGCCGGGAGCGTGCTCCCCTTCCGGCCATAGCGCTCACCACTGATACTTCGGTCCTTACCGCCATCGCCAACGACTACGATTTTAAGCAGGTATTCGTGAAACAAATCGAGGCCTTAGGCCAACCGGGAGACGTGGCCCTGGGCATCAGCACCAGTGGTCGTTCGGAAAACGTATGTTTGGCCCTCAAGAAGGCCCGGGCCCTGGGGCTTTTCGGGATTGGGCTCGGGGGAGGAGACGGAGGAAGACTGGCGGAAGTGGCGGATCTTACTATTTTGGTACCGAGCCGGGAAACGCCCCGTATCCAGGAGGCGCACATCTTCTTCATTCACCTGCTCTGTGAACTGGTAGAGGAGGTCCTGTTTGGCCTGGGAACCCCTTGATTTTAAAAATCTTAGGACTTACAGCCTCTTTGAACGCCCAAGCAAGGTAGAAATCGCTCACCTTGGCAAACCCCTGAAGCCTGGCCTGAGCTTTCGCTCTTTTCTGCAAGCCTTACCCCAACAGCTTGCCGCCCGGGACCTCCTGGAGATCGCAAGCCTCATGGCAAAAGCCGTAAGAAATGAGGCCCTCATAATCTGGGCCTTCGGGGCCCACGTGATAAAGGTAGGACTTTCGCCCCTTATCATTGACCTGATGGAAAGGGGGCTGATCTCCGCCCTCATGGTGAACGGGGCCTGTATGGTGCACGATGCCGAACTGGCTCTCGCCGGGATCACCTCTGAAGACGTAGCCCAGGCCCTGGCGGACGGCAGCTTTGGGGCGGCCCGGGAGACCGGGGAACTGCTAAACACCGCAGCTGAAAGGGGCAAGGAGCTGGGCCTGGGGCGCAGCCTGGGGAAGCTGATCGCGGAAAGCGATTTTCCGTACAAAAATTTGAGCCTCTTTGCCCGGGCCTACGAACTGGATATTCCTGTTACGGTCCACGTGGCCCTCGGGACTGATATCGTTCACATCCACCCCGGGGCCCGGGGCGAGGCCATCGGTGCGGCTTCGTTTTACGATTTCCGTCTCTTCTGCACCCTGGTAAGCAGACTCGAAGGAGGCGTCTTTTTCCTGGCTGGCTCGGCGGTAATTTTGCCGGAAGTATTCCTCAAGGCGGTCTCAGCGGTGCGTAACCTGGGCTATACCCTTAAAAATTTCACCACCGTGAATTTTGATTTTATCCGACATTACCGCCCGCTGACCAACGTGGTCAAACGCCCTACCCTTACCGGCGGGCGTGGTTATCATATAACCGGTCACCACGAGATCTTAATTCCCCTGTTAGCAGGCGCCCTTTTGGAGGAGTTAAACGATGAAAATAAGACTGATCTTTGAAGAAGGTCCGGAAATACTGGTCAATCTCAAAGATACCCCCTGCGCGCAGGCCCTTTACGAGTCTGCGCCTTTTGAGGCCCGGGTCAATTTGTGGGGCGAAGAGATATACTTCATCACGCCGGTGGTTTTCGCCTTGGATGAAACCGCCAAAGAACTGGTGGAAAGGGGTGAGGTGGGCTATTGGCCGGAAGGCAAGGCGCTCTGTCTCTTTTTTGGCCCCACGCCCATAAGTAATCCCGGCGAAATAAGACCAGCCAGCCCGGTAAACATCGTTGGACAGATCATAAGTCCCCTTGATGACTTGCGTAAAATCTCAGAAGGGACCAAAGTGAGAGTGGAAAAAATTTAGGAGGAGGAAAAATGCCCATTTATGAATTCACCTGCCGTAAATGTGGAGAAACCTTTGAAGAGCTGGTACTTGGCGGCCGTTTAACGGGCATTAAGTGTCCCAAATGTCAGAGTGAAGAGGTGGAAAAGATTATGTCGGCCTGCGCTTTCAAGAGCGGGACCAAGTTTGTGAGTGCAAGCGGCAGCAGCGCCTGTTCGGGTTGTGCCGGGGGAACCTGCAGCACCTGTGGACGTTAAAGGGAGGCAAGCGTTGCGCGAACAAATATACGTAGGGACCAGGGGCAGTAAGCTGGCGCTGGCCCAGACCAACTGGGTGATCAACCAGCTCAAGGAGAGGTACCCTTCCCTTACGGTTGAAACCAAGATCATTAAAACCAAGGGTGATAAGATAACCGACGTCCCCTTGGCCAAGGTGGGGGGCAAAGGGCTCTTTGTCAAAGAAATCGAAGAGGCCCTTTTGCGGGGAGAAATAGACTTCGCCGTCCATTCTTTAAAGGACGTGCCTACTGAACTGCCAGCCGGGTTAGAGATAGCCATCATTCCCCGGCGAGAAAGTCCTTACGACGTCCTTATTTCGCGCCGCGGTGATGGTTTTTGGGAGCTTCCCCCCGGGGCCAAGGTGGGGACGAGCAGCTTAAGGCGCGGGGCACAGATCAGGGCCGCCCGCCCTGACCTTCAAATAGAAAACCTGCGGGGCAATCTCGATACCCGTTTGCGCAAGTTGAAAGAAGGCCTGTATGACGCCATCATCGTAGCCGAAGCAGGGCTTTTGCGGCTGGGGCTAAAAGATACCCCTAGACAGCGGCTCCCCTTTGACATGATGCTTCCGGCCATCGGCCAGGGAGCACTGGCCATCGAAGTAAGGGCCGAGGACGTAGAACTGAAAGAATCTCTCCAATTTCTCCACCACGCAGAGACCGCTTCCTGCGTGGCGGCTGAAAGGGCCTTTCTGGCGGCTTTGGGTGGTGGCTGCCAGGTGCCGCTGGCGGCGTTGGCCAGGATGGAGGGGGAAGACCTTTTACTCGAAGGCCTGATCGCCGACCCGGAAGGCCAAAAAATACTGCGTTCCAAACGCAAAGGATCTCCCCAGATGGCCCAGGAGATGGGAAGAGAGCTGGCCCAGGAACTCCTGGCCAGGGGGGGCCAGGAAATCCTTGCCAGAGTTTACGGGAGTTAGAGATGGCGGGAAAGGTATATCTTATCGGTGCCGGACCAGGGGACCCGGGACTTTTGACCATCAAAGGGAAAGAGATCCTGGAAAAAGCTGACGTGGTGGTGTACGACTACCTGGCCAATCCTCGGCTTTTAAGCTGGGTCAAGGAAGGGGCAGAAAAAATTTACGTGGGGAAAAAGGGCGGGTGCCACACCCTCAAGCAGGAAGAGATAAACAGGCTCCTGGTGGAAAAGGCCAAAGAAGGCAAGGTGGTAGCCCGTCTCAAAGGGGGTGACCCTTTCCTCTTTGGCCGGGGAGGGGAAGAGGCTGAAGTTCTGGTGGAAGAAGGGATCCCCTTTGAAGTCGTACCCGGTGTGACTTCTGCCATCGCCGCGCCGGCTTACGCCGGGATCCCGGTAACCCACCGGGAACATACTTCCACCTTTTCCATGGTTACGGGGCACGAGGACCCCACCAAAGAGAGTTCGGCCATAGACTGGGCGGCTCTTTCCCGTATCGGCACCATCGCCTTTTTGATGGGGATGAAAAATCTGCCCCGGATCTGTGACAACCTCCTAAAAGAAGGCAAACCCCCGGAGACCCCGGTAGCGGTGATCCAGTGGGGAAGCACCCCAAGGCAGCGGGTAGTGGTGGGCGATTTACGTAACATAGTAAGCAGGGTCGAGGAGGCGGGCCTTGGCCCTCCGTCCATAATTTTGGTAGGAGAGGTGGTGCGCTTAAGGGAAAAACTCAATTGGTTTGAGACCAGGCCCCTTTTTGGCAAGAGGGTGCTGGTCACCCGGACCCGCAAGCAGGCCAGCAAGCTGGTAAAACTTCTGGAAGACCTGGGGGCCGAATGCCTTGAGCTTCCCACCATCGAAATAGTTCCCGTAGATGACTACGGACCACTGGATCAGGCTCTCTCCCACTTGGAAGAATACGATTGGCTCGTCTTTACTTCGGTAAACGGGGTCGAATTCTTTTTTGAACGTCTTTTCGGGCTGGGAAAGGACGTGCGCACCCTCCACCGGGCCCGCCTGGCCGCCATAGGGACGGCTACCGCAGAGGCCCTTAAAAAGTACGGCCTTCTGGTGGACCTCCTCCCTAAAGAATTTAGGGCCGAGGGATTACTTGAGGCCTTAAGTAAAGAAGACCTCAAGGGCAAAAAGATCCTTATTCCCAGGGCCAGGGAGGCCCGGGAAATTTTGCCTGAAAAACTGCGGGAGATGGGGGCGGAAGTGGACGTAATACCGGTTTACCAGACCATCCTTCCCCGGGAGGAGAAAGAAAAGCTTCACCAAGCCTTAAAGGAAGGGGTCGACGTCATTACCTTTACCAGCTCTTCAACCGCCCAAAACTTACTCAAGCTTCTGGGAGAAGAGGCCCTTTCTCTGCTTAAAGGGGTTGTCCTGGCCTCCATCGGGCCCATAACCAGCGAGACTTTGCGTAAAGCCGGCCTCAAACCAACCATCGAGGCGCAAGAATATACTATCCCGGGCCTGGTAAAAGCGATTCGGGACCATTTTGCCAGCACTTCTGTTACTGCAGAGCGAAAATGTCACCCTAATTGCAAGGGGAAAATGTCACCCCGCCCCTG
>DROK01000030.1 GCA_011321895.1 Thermodesulfatator atlanticus | reverse complement strand
GGCTTTGATCGCCGGGGTCTCAGCCGGTTTGCTGGTCTATTTCTTTTTCTTGCCGCAACCAGAATCTCCCCTGTTGAGTGGAGGAAGCTGTGCCGCTGGAAACGGGCCTCCTTCGGCCAACCCTTTGGTGCGGGCGATACGTTATTCCTTCCTTGAACTGCCGGCGGAGCTAACCAAACCTTTTGTGGTGGGTCTGTTGTTGGCCGCGGCTTTAACCACCCTTTTACCCCCGGGTTTTCTGGGGGCCAGGGTGGCAGAGGGGCCGATGCAATATCTTATCATGCTCCTGGCTGGTATCCCCATTTACACCTGTTCCACCGGTTCGCTCCCCCTGGCTTATTCCTTTTATCTCCAGGGATTTAGCCCGGGGAGTCTTTTGGTCTTCCTTATGAGTGGGCCGGCCACCAACGTGACGTCCCTGGTGGTGGTGAAAAAGCTTTTTGGCCTCAGGGCTTTTTTGGTGTACGCGGCCAGCCTTATAGGCACGGCCCTGTTGGCCGGGATAGGCCTTGATCTACTCAACCAGAAATTTACCCTGCCCCTCCGTCCGCCTCTGATTTCGGAAGACAGGTTGAGTATTACCGAAGAAATTTCTGCCCTCATCCTGGGGGTCTTGCTCTTCTATCACCTCCTGAGGCCTTACTTGACCTTTTCCGGCGGGTGAAAGAACCGGCCTTCCTGCCCGGCGGGTTAGTCGATTTGAGCCAGTCCTTGCAGCTTGCTTGCCCAGAAAGAAGTGGCCTTGGGGTAGATTTTGGCGAAGGTCACCCGGAGGTAGCCTTCCTGCCATTCCTTCCTGCGGATTTCAATCCTTACCTGTGCGGTCCTAAAGTGGGAGATCAGGGCTTCCAGGGCCTCTTCGCGCCTGAAGCGTACCCGGAAGACCTCTTCTACCGGTTCCCCTCGGGCCACACGGTGGAGCACGCGGCTGGTCTCTTCAAAGATGGCCGCCCCTAGCGCCTGATAAAACTCTTCGTCAAAACCCAGGCCGAGTTCCCAGCGGGAGATGGCCATCCTTACCAAGCGGTGTACCACGTAACTCGGGTCGAGTTCCCCGAGATAGGGGAAGGCCACCCGCAGGTCTGAGACATTGGAGGCGGGGGTGACGTATTTGATGACCCGCCCTTTTTTAAAGGAAAGGGGTTTTAAGACCACCCCCTCCCTTCCTTCTTCTTCGTAACGAAGGAGGAGTTCTTCCAGGGGTTTGAGTTCTTCAGGGGAGAAGGGGCCGGATATTTCCGGGGTAGGAAAGGAAAAACGGCGCAGCAGGGCGTATTTTTCCTCCGGCTTGAGGAATCTTTCCGTTGAGACGTCCCAGATATCGAAACAAAAGAAGCGGACGTCTTCTTTTATGTAAGGAGGCCACTCGGTTACGAAGGGATTTTCCGGGCCCGCCACTTCACAGCAGATTACGTAAGAGGGGAATTCATCAAAAAAATCCGGTAAACGGGGTAAAAAATCCGGCCAGCGGTCCGTGGCAAAGGGGCACACAAAGCCCCTCCGGGTAAAGGCCTTGATTTCACCCCCGATTCTGGCCAGGCGGACGTTGTAGCCTTCAATTTTTTCTTCGGCATAAAAGGGGCCGTGTAAGTAACGGGGAATCCCGGTCTTTAAAACGAAAATCCTCGGGATATGCGGAAAACCCTCAATAAGCACCCCGGGGGCCACCACGGTCCCCGCTGCCAGCCCGCGAAAGTCCCTTTTGAGACGGAAGGCCGGGACCGCAAGCCCCTCCAGGTAGAGGATTTTCCCTTCCTCAAGGGCGGAAAGGAGGTCGTTGAGGGGGATCTTTTTTAGCCGGCTACAGGTGGCGTAAACTTCCTTCAAGAGTTCCTTCTGGCGTGAGAGTTCCTGGGGATCCATAAAGGTCCTTTCCTGCTTTTTATTAGAAAAGATGTTTCACTTCCCCGGGTTGTTCAAGCTCTCCCGAAATTTCCGGTCGAAACTCGGGAAAGAATTTCTGGATGACCCAGAGGTTGGTGAAAAAATGCTGTGTAAGGAGAGAGGCGTCAAAATGAAAGGGCACTTCGGCCAAGACCAGGGGGAGAAGGAGCTGGTCTGCCAGGTAAGGGTCAACGGCCTTTCCCGTCCGGTAAAAGGAAAGGAAGGCCGTGGTGGCCTCAAGGGCCACCATTTCCGCGGGTTTACCTTTCCGCCCCAGGGAGATGAATCCGGCCCGCTTGGGGTTTTCGGCGATTTTCAGGAAGACAAAGGTGCCGGGGCTTGCGGCCTCAGCCTTTTCCAGCACGACCAGGGGTCTGAACCCCTCTTCGGTGAGCCGGGCTGAAGCGGCCTTGGCCTGGCGGGTACGGATATGGGAGGGGAGATCGGTGGTGACCACCGAGAGCACGGTCACTTCCTTTTTCTGGTACGGCCCGCGAAGTATAAGGGGGGCGGCCTTTTGCCGGGGATAAATTTTGATCCTTACCTCTCCGCCGCCTGCGGGGTAAAAGCCATAACGCCTCAGTTCAAAGGAGAAGACAAAGCCGAGCCTCTGTACCACCGGCCCGTAAACCTCGGCCAGGTAATGGAAACTCGGGGCGTGGGGCACGTGGGTCCCACCTTTTAGGGTAACTTTCGAGGGGCTTGCGCCAAAGGCCAGGGCCGGGCCAATGGTCTGGAAGACGAGACTTACCGCCCCGGCCGTGCCGATGTCGAAATAATAAGAGCCCGGGCGTAAGGCCCCGGGGCTGAAATAAAGCTCAAGGCTCCCCACCCGGGCCCCTTCCACCTGGGCCCCGCTTATCTTCTGGGCGGCCTTGACACAGGTCAGGTGTTGTGGACGAAGACCGGGTTTGGGCCTTTTGGCCCGGATGTTTGTCAATTCAAAAGGTTTTCCGGTGATTACGGAAAGGGTAAGGGCGGTGCGTAAAATTTGGCCGCCCCCTTCTCCGTAAGAGCCGTCAAGCTGAATCATCGTCGGTGACATGCTATGGCGTG
The DNA here is from genome assembly GCA_011321895.1 of Thermodesulfatator atlanticus. Classification (GTDB taxonomy): domain Bacteria; phylum Desulfobacterota; class Thermodesulfobacteria; order Thermodesulfobacteriales; family Thermodesulfatatoraceae; genus Thermodesulfatator; species Thermodesulfatator atlanticus_A. The sequence goes on along the minus strand of DROK01000030.1, from coordinate 991 downwards.
TCCTGCCGCAATTTTTTTAAGGGGTGGTTCTTTTTCTTTACAGAGAGAGACGGCCTCAGGGCAACGGTTAAAAAAGGCGCAACCCGTTTTGATTTTGGCAGGGTCCGGGGGCTCGCCGTAAATCTTTTTCCGCTTCTTGCGCCGCTCAGGGTCCGGTTCCGGGACCGACTCCAGGAGCATTTCGGTATAGGGATGGTGCGGGACCTGGTAAAAATTCTGGCTCGGGCAGAGTTCCACTATCCGGCCCAGATACATCACTACCACCCGGTTGCTCAAAAAGAGCACCAGGGGCAGATCGTGAGAGATAAAAAGATAGGCCAGTTTCAGGTTCTTTTTGAAATGGAGCAGCAGCTCAAGGATCTGGGCCTGGACCGAGACGTCAAGGGCCGAAGTGGGTTCATCAAGCACCAGGGCTTTGGGGGAGAGGATCAGGGCCCGGGCCAGGGCGATCCGCTGTCGCTGGCCGCCGCTGAACTGGTGCGGGTATTTGGCTAGATCCGTTTCCGAAAGCCCTACTTTTTCGAGCATCGCCACCACCCGGTCCCTGATTGCCGAGGCCGGGCAAAGTTTGTGGATGATCAAGGGTTCGGCCAGGAGATCGTAGACCTTTTTGCGGGGGTTTAAGGAGGCGTAAGGGTCCTGAAAGACGATCTGGATTTTCTGGCGCAATTTCTGCCGCTCTTTCTGGGAAAGGGTCCAGAAGTCTTGCCCGTCTATGAGCACCCGGCCTTCCTCCGGCCATTCAAGCCCTAAAGCCACTTTAGCCAGAGTACTTTTCCCGCAGCCAGACTCCCCGAGGACTCCCAGGATTTCGTCCGCGGCAAGCGAGAGGTTTATGTCCTTTAAGGCGTAAAAGGTCCTGCCTTCCCGCCCAAAGAAGCCACCCCTTAAGTGATACTTTTTGGTTATCCTCTCCAACCGCAGGACCTCAGGCATAAAAACACCTCACCCAATGTCCGCGCTCCACTTCTTTTAGGGGCGGTTCCTCCCG
>DROK01000029.1 GCA_011321895.1 Thermodesulfatator atlanticus | reverse complement strand
TTTACGCCCATCGGATACCGCCGGAAAAACGCTTCTGTTTCTGGGCTGCGCGGAGACCATCCTCTATCCCCGGGCGGTGGAGGCTTTCCTGGAAAAGATCAAAGCCCTGTTCCCCTTTGAAGTGGTTAAAGGACTATGTTGCGGCCTGCCCCTTGCGGCAAGCGGAGCGGAGGAGGCCTTTTTAAAGATTGCCAAAGAAAACCTGGCCCTTTTGGGCCAGGCCGAAAAGGTCCTGGTCTTCTGCGCTTCGTGTCTCTTCACCTTCAAAAAGATATACCCCCTTTATTTGCCCCAAGAGCAGCTCGCCATCCGGGACGGGTTTTCGTACCTGCTGGAGCAGGGGTTTTTTCGTTTCAAGGCCCCTTCCTCATTGCTTTTCTTCCAGGTGCCTTGCCACCTGAGACACCTTGGTCTTGAGCCCTGGTGGGAAGGGTTGAAACACTATCCTGGTTGCTGCGGCCAGGGAGGCCTTTTCGGTTTCAGGCATCGGCAGGAAGCCCGCCAGATCGCCTTCCCCCTGAAAAAGGCCTTTTTGACCTCCGGGGCCCGCTTCTTGGCCACGAGCTGTAGCGCCTGTTTTTTCCGTTTGCGCACCCTCTTCCCCAGGGGCTCCGTAACCCCTCTTTTGGCCTTTTTGGAACCCGCCGAAAAACAGAAAAATACCGGTTACTAAAATGGACTTAACAAGACTTGTTTTTTGGGTTAAAAGAAAGTAGTCTTAGATTAAAGTCGATGTAAGCAAAAAATTTTTATGAGGTGAAAACGATGACCAAGGAAAAGATCGAATATTACCGTAAACTGGGGCTCAAGATGACACCGCAACGCCTGGCCATTTTAGAGTATCTGGAAGGGAATACCTCTCACCCTTCGGCGGAAGATATCTTTCGCCACGTAGAAGAAAAGTTCCCGAGCATGTCTTTTGCCACGGTCTACAACACCCTGGAGGCCCTGAAGGAAAGGGGGCTCATCCTTGAGCTCAGCATTGAGCCGGGTAAAAAACGTTTTGACCCCAACCCGGAGCCCCACCACCACATGATTTGCGAACGGTGCCACAAAATCCTGGACGTCTTCGAGGATTTTCCCGTCAATCTACCGGAGAAATACACCAAGGAATTCAAGGTAAAACGTTGTGAAGTGGTCTTTTACGGTATCTGCAAAGAATGCCAGGAAAAGGAGGTGTAACCATGGCGGTTTTCCGGTGCGAAAAGTGCGGGGCCACCAAAGAAGGGCGTTGTAAGCCGCGCAAGTGCCCCCAGTGTGGGGAAAAGGGCACCATGAAAAAGGAAGGTTAGGAGCAGACCATGTGCATGGAAGTAAGGCTTCGCTGCAAGTGTGGGGCCAAAGAGGCGGCCTTTAATTTGCGCGATAACGTAATGCCTCCCGAGGTGATTACCGCCCTTTATTGCCCCACCTGTTCCGCGGAGGTGGCCTTTGACGCGGAGACCATGATCGACGATAACGGCTGGGTCATCGAATACGACGTAGAATTGGCCCGTTTTATGGCGGTTTCCAGGCTGGGTATCCCGGCAGACAAGGTAACCCCGGCCTTTCTTTTTGATGAGGGGTACGCCACCTGGAAAGAGCTTTACCCGGGAGAACTTGAGGATATAAAGGCGGAAAAAGAGGCCATCGTGGCCATTTTGAAAGAAGATCCCCGCCGCTACTTTGAGGAATTACGCAACTGGACCCTGGCCCGGGTCAAGAGACTGAAGGCGGAAGGCTGGCGTCGCGCCCAACGTCTTTAATTCGGCTTGCCTTTTTACCTCCCGCCGGTTAAAAAGCCTTTGATCAGTCCGGCGGGAGGTTTTTATGCATCCATTAATCACGGCCAAAGCCAAGCAAAAATTACTCCTACTCGGCAACGAAGCCATTGTGCGTGGGGCCCTGGAAGGGGGCTTACGCGTTGGAGCGGCCTATCCTGGCACCCCTTCTTCGGAAATTGGCAACCTCCTCTTTCAACTCCAGCGAGAGCTGCTGGGTCTTTATTTTGAATTCTCCACTAACGAAAAGGTGGCGATGGAGGTCGCCGCGGCCGCCGCGGCTTCTGGTTTAAGAAGCCTTACCTGCATGAAACACGTGGGCCTTAACGTGGCGGCGGACGTTTTGATGACCCTGGCCTATATCGGGGTCAAGGCGGGGATGGTGATCGTTACCGCCGATGACCCTTCCTGTCATTCCAGCCAAAACGAGCAGGACAACCGCTACTACGCCAAGTTCTCGGGGCTGCCCATGCTGGAGCCTGCCACCCCGGAAGAAGCACGCCAGATGACGGCTTACGCCTTTGAGCTTTCTGAAAAGCTTGAACTGCCGGTGCTCCTGCGTACCACCACCAGGGTCTCCCACGCCCGGGCGGTGGTAGAGGTGGGAGACCTGGCCCCTTACCAAGAAGAGACCAAAGGGAGGTTTGAAAAGGACCTGCGTCGCTGGGTACCCGTGCCGGCGGTGGCCCGGGGAAGACACCAGGTCCTGCTGGAGAAGATGCGGGAAGCCATGGTCCTGGCCGATGGTTCCAGCTGGAACCGCCGCTACGGGAAAGGCCGCTACGGGATTATCGTAAGCGGGGTAGCGGTAAATTACGTCCTGGACGCCGTGGATGAGCTGGATCTGGCGGAAAAGGTACAGGTACTCCGCCTGGGCTTTACCCATCCTTATCCCGCCGGGCTGATAGCGGAGTTCTTGAAAGAGTGCGAGACGGTGCTGGTGGTGGAAGAGCTTGAACCTTATCTGGAAGAGGCGGCCAGGGCGGTGGCGCAGGAAAGGGGGCTTAAGACCACCGTTCTCGGCAAGGCTTCGGGCCACCTGCCCCGCTTTTTCGAATTTGATCCGGGGCAGGTAAAGGAGGCCGTGGCCCGGGCTTTCGGCCTCTCCTACCAGCCTCCCAAGCCTCCTTCCCTCACGTGGGTGCCGGAGCTTCCCCCTCGTCCCCCCACGTTGTGTCCCGGCTGTCCCCACCGGGAGACTTACCAGGTGATCAAGGAGGTCCTTGAGGAGCTTGGTGAATGGCCGGAGACGATTTTTCCCACCGACATCGGCTGCTATACCCTGGGGCTTCTGCCCCCGATCCAGATGGCGGATTACCTGATCTGTATGGGTTCAAGTGTGGGGACGGCGGCGGGCTTTTCGGTGGCCACCAACCAGCGGGTGGTCTCCTTCATCGGAGATTCGACCTTTTTCCACGCCGGTCTTTCCCCGCTGGCCAGCGCGGTGTACAACCGCCACCGTTTCACTTTGGTGATCATGGACAACGAAACCACCGCGATGACGGGCCACCAGCCGGTGCCTTCGCAGGAACTGAGGCCCCCGGAGCTTGAGGACCGGCCCCGGATCGATATCGAGGCGGTGGTCCGGGCGCTGGGGGTTTCCCACGTGGTCACCATCAATCCTTACCGCAAAAAGGAGGCCAAAGAGGCGGTAAGGCCCCTTTTGGCCCAGAAGGAGCTGGCGGTAATCATTGCCAAGGCCCCGTGTATCCTTTACCGGGCACGGGTTTCCAAGAAGTAAGAGCGGGAGGGTGCCATGGAGAAAAAAAGAATTTTGGCGGTAGGGGTAGGCGGCCAGGGGATCCTTCTCTTTTCCAGGATACTGGGCGAGGTGGCCTTACGGGCCGGGGTCCCGGTGGCCATGAGTGAGGTACACGGGATGGCCCAGCGGGGTGGGGTGGTGGAAACCAACATCGTCCTGGGCGCGATAAGGAGCCCGCTGATCTCTCAAGGGGAGGCCGACGTCCTGGTCGGGTTTGAACCGGTAGAGACCTTAAGGGCCCTTGGCCGGACCAACCAGAAAACGGTCATCGTTTCCAGTACCGACCCGGTGATACCCCAGATCGTCAAAGACGGTCTCGCCACTTACCCGGATCTGGCCGAGCCTCTGGCCAGACTGAAGGAAACCTTTGATAGGGTCTACCTTTTTGCCGGCGAAAAACTGGCCAAGGAAGCAGGCACCGCCCGGGCCTTAAACGTGGTAGCCCTGGGAGCCCTGGCTGGCACCGGTCTTCTGCCCTTTGCCAAGGAGGACTTCCTCAACGCCATCAAGACCTTGGTAAAACCCAGGTTCGTGGAGGCGAACCTTAAGGCCTTTGAGGCGGGTTTTGCGGTCACGGCCGGCGTTTGAAGAAACGCAAAAGATAAAGGGCCTCCTCCGGCCCCAGAAGACCGGCCACCAGAAAATAGAGCAGACCGCAGCCTGCGATCAAAGCAAGAGTCCCTCCCAGGAATTGAAGCCCCTCAAGGGAAGCGAGGTAACTTTTCCCGACCAGGGCCCCTGCGCCCATAATGGTGGTGGCCAAAAGGAGCCTTAGAGTCCCGCTCACCAATTGGGGCCAGTTAATCCCCTTAAGTAAGTGGTTCAGGACCCCTACCTGGAAGATGGCCTGGGCCACAATCCCCGTGGTGGTTCCCAGGGCTATGGCGCGGAAATTAAGCCTTTTAAGTGTTAAAAGGACCACCAGAAAGTTTATGCCCACCGAAAGAAAACTTGAGACCATGGGGATTTTCGGGCGCCTTAGGGCGTAAAATACCGGGGTGGTGACCTTGGTGGCGGCGTAAGCCGGGAGGGCAAGGGAAAAGAGGGCCAGGGCCTGGGCGGTGTGTAAGGTGTCCTGGGGGCCGAAGCGGCCGTGCTCAAAGATAAGCCTCACGATGGGCCGGGCCAGTATGACCAGCCCGGTGGCCGAAGGGAGGGCCAGGGCCAGGGCCATTAAGAGGCTTGAGGCGTAGGTATTTTTTAGCTGTTTGAGCTGACCCTGGGCCACCTGGGCCGAAACCACGGGCAGGACGGCCACGGAAAGGGCCACCCCGAACAGTCCCAGCGGGACATACATGAGACGAAAGGCGTAAGAGAGCCAGGAAAGGGCCCCTTCGCCGCAAAAAGAGGCGAAATAGGTATTGATGAACACGCTTAACTGGATGGCCGAAAGGCCAAGGACCATGGGTACCATGAGGCGGAAGATTTCTCTTAGGACCGGGTCGTGCGGGGCGAAGGAGACCTTGAAACGAAACCCCCGTCTTTTAAGGGCCGGCAGCTGGATCAGGGCCTGGGAAAGACCCCCCAGGACCACGCCTGCGGCCATCCCCACGATGGGAGGGTAACCCGTGCTGCGCAGCCAGAAATAGAGGCTTACCCCTACGGTGACGGAGACCAGGTTAAAGAGGGCCGAAGAGACCGCCGGTAAAAAGAAGACCCCCAGGGCGTTTAAGATGCCGGCAAAGACCGCAGAGATGCTGACACAGGCCAGAAAAGGAAACATGATCCTGGTAAGCAGGACCGCCAGTTCCTTTTTGCTTTCCGGGGCAAAACCGGGGGCCAAAAGGGAGACCAGGTAAGGGGCGAGAAACTCACCTATCAGGACAATTCCCAGGACCACCCAAAGGATGGTTCCCAAGGCGCGCTGGACCACCTGCCAGGTGGCTTCAAGACCGTATTTTTCCTTATGCTGGGTGAAGACCGTGACGAAAGCCGAGGCCAGCGCCCCTTCGGCCAGGAGATCGCGCAGGAGGTTGGGGATCCGGTAGGCCACCACGTAGGCGTCCATCTGAAAGCCGGCCCCGAAAAGCATGGCCAGGGCCTGTTCCCGGATCAGCCCCAGGATGCGGCTTAAGAAGACGGCGACGGTTACGGCCCGGGCCCCTCTGGCGATGCGCTTCTCCGGGGATTCTTGCGTTTTTCTCAGGGAAGCCAACGCCTCAAAAATTTGGGCTCTATTTCAGACCAGGAATACCCATCTGCTTAAATCTTTTGAGCAGGTCCTCCATGAGGACGGGCTGGGCCGGGAGTTCAAAATCTTTCGGTGAAACCTTTAAGGAATAGTCTACGGCCTTCATTTCAAAGGTGGAGTTAGGGGCGGTCTGCCGGAGATAAAGGGGAAGCCCTTCTTGGTTGAGGCAGAATTCTACTTCTTCGGCCGTGCCTCTGGGGCGGTAACACGCGGTCTTTTGCCCGGCCACTTTACGGGTGCCTACCCGGGCCAGGGCGCTTGACCCACCGATCTCTTTAAAAGTGTCCAGATAGGCGGTATGGCCCTGGGCCCCGAAACAGCGCCACCCTTCATCGGAGAGGGCGCAGGAATAGCTCTTGTCTCCCAAATAGTAAATGCGGTGGGTGTTTCCGTTCTCCAGGACGTCGGTGCGCATTTTGTCTCCCAGACGGTAATAAACCAGGTAGAAGGTTTCCTGGTTTCGGTTTTCGGCAATGGTGATCAGATATTTGATCCGATAACCTTCCTGATTTCTCTTTTGGAAGAGGCCAAAAGAAGAAGCCTTAAGGGTGACGGCGTTTGCCAGGAGGAAAGCTATGACCACCAGCAAAATTTTTGGGGACTTTGACCACATTATGGGCCTCCTTAAAAGATATTCGGGTTAGACTTCGG
>DROK01000028.1 GCA_011321895.1 Thermodesulfatator atlanticus | reverse complement strand
GGACAGAAAAACCCCATTTTTGGCCTTTCCTTGAAAAAGCGGCGTTTAATCGGTTAGAGAGCGGGGTTTAACCCTTTGCGGATAAGCCCCACCATGACCCCTAAGATTTTTACCCTGCCCCGGGCGACGTCTTCCTTCTCAAAAACAAACGGCTCATAGGAGAGATTTTCGGGCTTGAGCACCAGGGTACCGTTTTTCAATTCCAGCCGTTTGAGGGTTACCTCCGGTTCTGGTTCGGTAAGGACAGCGGCCACGATTTCACCATTTTTGGCCTCCTCCGTAACCCTGATGACCACCAGATCGCCGGGAAGGATGCCGGCCCCGACCATGGAATCCCCCTTAACCCTTAAGGCGAAAAGCTTTTCCGCTCCGAAAAAGGAGGGATCAACGGGAAGGACCTCCTCAAAGTCCTCGTAAGGAATAAGGGGCTCGCCCGCGGGAATCTTGCCCAGAACAGGGATCCCTCTGGCCGGTCTTATGAGTCTGAGTCCCCTGGCCTCACCCGGAACGATTTCAAGGTATCCCTTGGCCTCAAGACGCCTTAAAAGCTTATAAACAGAGCTTTTCGAGGTAAACCCGATGGCCTCCCCTATCTCCCGCACGGTAGGAGGAAAACCGTTATCAACGAAATAAGCCTCGATAAATTCCAGCGCCTCTTTTTCTTTCGGTGACAGGGCCATGCTTCACCTTGGCGAACTTTTGTTCTCTTAAGAGGAGTAGCAAACTTCCGTTCGCCGGTCAAGATGAAGAAAGAATTTATTAAGGTAAGGGATTGGGCTTGGCGGAAAATTTGGCCCTGGTGCGGGAGGGGGGACTTGAACCCCCACGGGGAATAGCCCCACCGGATCCTAAGTCCGGAGCGTCTACCAATTCCGCCACTCCCGCGGAAGGCTAACCAAAAATTGTCAATAAATAGGCCGCCCGTCAAGTAGTGGTAAAATTCAACCCCTGAAAAGTTTTTTACGATTATAGGGTCAACTCCCTTTGACCTTTGTCTATTTGTTTAGTATGTTTCAAAGATAAGCAAAAATTTAATTTTTATGTTTTGAGGAGGTTCCATGGAAGAGAAAAAGATCGTCCCCAATATGGTAGTCACGCTCACCTACCAGCTGGAGATCGAAGGCAAGGAGACTCCACCGTGGTTCGCCAGACCCATGCGGGTAAATTTTGTCTTCGGCCGGGATCCTTTAATGCCCATCATCGAACAGGCCATCGCCGGGGCCAAAGAAGGCGAAGAGTTGAAGGTCACCATTCCCCCGGAACAGGCTTACGGCCCTTACGACAAAAACCTCATCCAGGAGATCCCGTTAGACCAGCTAAAACACCCGGAACAGGTAGAGGAAGGGCAATATTACCAGGAAGTTACCCCTTCTGGCCGGCAACTCATGTTTTACGTCCTCAAAAAAGAAAACGGAAAAGTGCTGGCGGATTTCAACCACCCGGCGGCCGGCCACAACGTGATCATGAAAATCAAGGTTGACGAGGTACGCCAGGCCACGGCCTTTGATATGGCCGCCTGTGACATGCGCAACTGCGGCGGTGGCTGAAGTTGCTAAAAAGAAGCGGTCCGCTTCTTTAAAGAATTAAAGATTTGAAGCCCCGCCCAGGCGGGGCTTCTTTTTTAAGGACTACGGTTGGTTTCCTGCAAACCGGTGTTCTCCCCCTACCCGCCTAGGGGTTGGGTCATACATCACCGAGGGTTGCTGCCGCAAGGGCTGGGGGAAGAGGTTCATCAGATGATATATCTCAACCGGCATGTCTTTGCGCACGGGAAGGCCTAACTTCTTCGCTTCTTCAAAGGTGATAGGATAATCGTGCGTCCACCTCCCCTGAGAGAGGATTTCAGCCAGTTCCTCGACCTTCTCTTTGGGATATTTCCCGGCCAACAGTTCCCGCAACTGCTCTTTCATCTGTTTTAAGGCCTTTTCCGAAACGTCGCCCAGGATCAGGGTCTGGTCATCTATTTTTTCTACCGGTTTTTCTTTGAGCACCCGGACGATACTCGCCGCCGGGTATTGCCCCAGCTGGGGATCCACGGGCCCCAGGACCGCGTGCTCGTCCATAACGATCTCGTCAGCCGCTAGCGCGATCAAAGTCCCGCCACTCATGGCGTAGTGCGGGATAAAAGCGGTAGTCTTGGCCTTGTGTCGTTTTAAGGCCTTGGCGATCTGTAAGGCGGCCAGGACCAGCCCCCCCGGTGTGTGCAGAATGATATCAATGGGGACTTCCGGGTCGGTTAAATGGATGGCCCTGATAACCTGCTCGGAATCGTTGATGTCGATATAGCGCATCACGGGGAAACCAAAAAAGCTCATGGTCTC
>DROK01000027.1 GCA_011321895.1 Thermodesulfatator atlanticus | reverse complement strand
TTTCAACGTCAAACGTATCCTTGAGGCCCACGGCGGAAAGGTGGAGGCGGAAATACGTTCCGGGTTTACTGTTTTTACCCTGAGACTCCCCCTCGGAAAATCTTCCGAAAACTAAGGGCCCCCTCGGAAAAATTTCCGAAAGATTTAAACCGGACATCATTCCACCATCCCCTTCCAACCGCGAATCCCAAAGATTTCGAGCTTTGAGCGAACAGGTGGAAATCATGGCATACCGCTTGCTTCTCAAAAAACACAAATTCCAAGGAGGTTAAACCATGAAAAAATTTAAGGTACTGGCACTGATGCTTCTTGTTTTTTGGGCAGGAACGGCATTGGGAAAAGACCCACCTCCCCTGAAGGAGGTTGAAGGTACCGTAAAAGAAATCCGCCTGGAGAAGGCCTCCCCCAAGGCCAAATTCGGTTTTGTGACCGCAATACTTTCTACTGGGGAGGGAAAGATCAGGGTACGGCTCTATCCTGAATGGTGGAAGATTGAACCCCCTTTTACCGTGGGCCAACGCGTGCAGGTTAAAGGCTGGGTTCCGCCCCGGACGGCCTTTCAGGGACAACCGGTACTGGTGGCGGCGGAGATCAAAAACCTGGACACCGGTGAGATTCTGGTTCTCCGGGAAGGGCCGGGTAAACCTCGCTGGCGCCAGGGCGTAAAACTATATACGTTTTCCGGAAAAATCGTGGCCCGTACGGCTAGCCCCGGCCTTGGACGCCCCCAGGTCAAATGGCTGGTGCTCAAAGTTAAGACCGCAGAGGGAAAAATCCATACCGTAAGGATTTCTCCCCTCTGGCTAAACGCTTATCCTGAACTAACCCCCGGGAAGCAGGTGAAGATCACGGCCTGGCAACCTCCCTTCTGGAAAGCGCGCCACATTGACGAATATCTGGCCTGTCAGGTGGTGCTCCCTGAAACCGGGAAGACCCTGAATCTCCGGAAATGTCCGGCCACCAGATAGGAGAAGCCTCATGCGCCACTGGATCAGCCTCTTTCTTTTTTATGCCACAGCACTGGTAATCCTCACTGGCTTGGTGCTTTACTTCATGCCTCCTGGGCGTGTAGCTTACTGGACTGACTGGCGCTTTCTGGGATGGGATAAGGACCAGTGGGAAAGTATCCATATCCTCTTCGGCTTCCTGATGATAATTCTTGCGGGCTGGCACCTTTACCTGAACTGGAAACCTTTTAAACGCTATCTGGGTTCGCTCAAGTCCCCCAGGGGAGCCTTTGTTTCTGTGACCCTGGCCACCGTATTGCTCCTTGCCCTTTCTGTAAAAGACCTTCCTCCCGCAAGCTGGCTCATGGCCTTAAGGGCCCATTTAAAGGCCTCCTGGGGGCAGCCTCCTGTACCTCCGCCCATACCCCATGCGGAATTGCTGAGCCTTGAGGCCCTTTTAAAAAGGGAAAAAATACCTGCGGAAAAAGCTCTTCCCTTTCTCAAGAAACACGGGATAAAAGTCCCTTCTATTCAAATGAGTCTTAAAGAGCTGGCCCGTATAAATCGTACCACTCCGGCCGATCTCTACCTTTTGCTCTTAAAATCCAAAAAGAACGCAGTTTCTTCTTACTCCATTTTTCAACCTGGTCGGAAGACCCTAGCAGAAGTTTGCCGGCTCCTGGAACTGCCCCGCGAAACTTGTCAGCAAGTCCTTGAGAACCATGGCATACAACCGGATTGGGAAGTTCCTCTTCGGGAGCTGGCCTTTGCCCACGGGGCAACCCCTCGTCAGATAATAGAATGGCTCAAAAAGGCCAAGGAGGCCCGAAAATGAAGCTCAAACGTCTGGCCATCAGTGAAGAAGGATTTGTCTTCGATCCGGAGACCGGAAACAGTTACACCGTTAACGAAACCGGGCTCCTGATCCTGAAAAAGCTGCGGGAAGGGCTCAGCCCGGAAGAAATCGCCGGGATAATGAGCGAAGAATATGGCATTTCCCGGGAGGAGGCCCTGCGGGACATCCAGGATTTCCTGGAGGCCATGGCAAGATTTGGTCTTTGGGAGGAAAAATATGGTTAAAGTCGCGGTCTCAGGCATTAACGCCGTGGACAACCCAGGCCCGGGGCTTGGCATCATCAAAGGGCTTCGGGAAGGGGAGACCCCGGTTTCGGTGGTAGGGCTGGCTTACGACGCCATGGAACCAGGAATTTACCTTACAGATCTCATCGAACGGGCCTACCTCCTGCCCTATCCTTCCGAAGGAGAGGCCCCTTTCCTGAACCGCCTCCTTTACATTAAGGAAAAAGAAGGGCTTGAAGTGATTATTCCGGCCCTTGACGCCGAACTTCCGCTTTTCATAGACCTTGAGGAACGGCTTTCTTCGTATGGTCTAAAGACCTTTTTGCCCACGCAAAAACAGTTCAAATTACGGGCCAAAGATCACCTGCCCGAGGTGGCCGAAGCCATAGGCATCAAGACACCGCGTACCCTGGTACTCACCTCCTATGAGGAACTTATGAAGGCCCTCTCTCAGCTCAAGTTTCCCATAATGGTCAAGGGGCTCTTTTATAAGGCCTTCAGGGCTTACACCCAGGCCGAGGCCCAGCAGTACTTTCACGCCATCGTGGCGGAATGGGGGTATCCCGTGATCGTGCAGGAGGTGGTGAAAGGGGAAGAGATGAACGTGGTGGGGGTGGGAGACGGAGAAGGTGGCCACTTCGGCCTGGTAGCTATCAAGAAGCTCTGGATCACCTCTCTGGGCAAGATCTGGACAGGGGTGACGGTGACTCATCCGGAACTTCTTACCGCGGCGGAAAGTTTCGTGAAACATTTTCGCTGGCGGGGAGCGTTTGAATTAGAAACCATCGTCTCGGGCGACGACATTTATCTCATAGAGATCAACCCCCGCTTCCCGGCCTGGATCTATTTCGCGGTGGGGGTGGGGATCAATCTTCCCGCAAGGCTCCTCAAAGCCGCGCTGGGCGGGGAGCCCGAGAGAGACTGGGACTATCCAGCAGGGAAACTTTACATCCGTTTTACCGACGACCTGGTAACGGACCTCGAAGTCTTTCAGCATATGGTTACAAGGGGGGAGAGATGAAAAAACCTTACCAAAAACCCACGATCCTGAAACTCCAGGTGGGTTTTCTCCGGGAAAAGAAAAGCAGTCTTTCGCGTATGGTACGCCAGGAGATAGACGGCGTGCCGGTAGCAGAACTGGTAGAAAAGTTCGGTTCACCCCTTTTTGTTTTCTCCGAAAAGAGACTCCGGGAACAATTCCGCTATTTAAAAAGGCTCTTTGAGGGGCATTACCCCCGGGTGGAATTCAGCTGGTCCTATAAGACCAACTACCTGGACGCCATCTGCCGCATTTTCCACCAGGAAGGGGCCACGGCCGAGGTGGTCTCCAATTTCGAATACGAAAAGGCCCGAAGACTGGGGGTTCCCGGAGATCAGATCGTTTTCAACGGTCCTTACAAGCCGAAGGAGATCCTGCGCCAGGCCGTGCTTGAAGGGGCGCGTATCAACGTGGATTCCCTGGACGAAATCCTGGACCTTGAAGAAATCGCCCGGGAGACCGGAGAGAAGCTGCGGATAGGGCTCCGGGTAAACATGGACACCGGCATCTACCCCCGCTGGGACCGTTTTGGTTTCAATCTCGAAAGCGGGGAAGTCCTGAACGTGGCCCGGAGAATCGCCGCCGGAGGAAAGCTTGAGGTGGTGGGGCTCCATTGTCACCAGGGGACCTTTATCCTTGAGCCCGAGGCATACGGACGGGCCGCAGAAAAACTGGTGGATCTTTCGCAGAAGCTCGAAAATGACTTCGGCTGGACCATAGAATATCTGGATCTCGGAGGAGGCTTTCCCTCACGCAACCGGCTAAAGGGTTTGTACCTCCCTCCGGAGGTGGCGGTTCCTCCCCTCTCCGAATACGCCGAAAAGATCGCCCGGGCGCTTCTTACAAGACTGCCTGCCGGGGATTATCCTCTCTTGATCCTTGAAACCGGCCGGGCCCTGGTGGACGAGGCTGGCTTTTTGATTACCACCGTAAGAGCGCTAAAACGTCTTCCTGACGGCCGCCGGGCTTACATCCTTGACGCCGGCGTAAACCTGCTCTTCACCGCTTTCTGGTACCATTTCCGGGTGGAGGTAGAAAGGGAAATACCCGGTCCACCGGAACCCTGCGTACTTTATGGGCCCCTCTGCATGAATATCGACGTGGTGGAGGAATCGGCGCTCCTTCCGCCGCTGGCACGTGGCACCCGCCTTGTTCTCTCTCCGGTGGGTGCTTACAACGTCACCCAGTGGATGCAGTTCATTACCTACCGGCCAAGGGTGGTCCTCGTAACAGAAAAAGGGAACGTGGAGGTGATACGTGAGGCCGAAACCCTTGAAGATATAGTACGCCGCGAAAAAATTCCCGAACACCTGAAATGAAAGAACTCCGACCGATAATAAATTCGGTCCTAAACAGCTATTCGGGCATCCTCTTCCTGGCCAGACCGGCGGCGGGGCTGGCCATCCTACTGTTTTCAGTCCTTATAAGCCCTAACCTGGGCCTGTCAGCCCTGGTCTGTGTCTCTTCGGCCTACTTGTTTGCCAGAATTTTGGGGCTTAAAGAAGACTTCCTCCGCCTGGACTTCTATATTTACAATCCCCTGCTGGTTGGGCTCTCTATCGGCTATTTTTTCAAGATAGATCCCTTGAGCCTCCTTTTCCTGGTACTCATGGGAATTTTTACCTTCCTTCTCACTTACGGGCTCTCTTCAGCCTTCTGGTATTACTTCCGGCTTCCGGTCTTGAGTCTCCCCTTCGTGGTAGGAAGCCTCATCGCCGCCCTGGCCTCCTACCGCTACTCCAACCTCTTCGTAAAGAGTCTCTATAAGTTCCCGACCTTTTCTTATTTTTCCCTTCCTCTCTGGCTTGAGGGCTTTTTGCGTTCCCTGGGGGCCATCTTCTTCATGCCGCAGGTCATGGTGGGCTTGGGGCTTTTCCTGGTCATCCTTTTTTCTTCAAGGATCATGGCCCTGCTCTCCGTTTTGGGCTACGCCACGGGGACCATGATCGCCTATTTTTTTACGGGCTCTTTTCAGGAAGCATTTTCCAACCTTAACCATTTCAATTTCATTCTCATTGCTCTGGCCCTGGGAGGGGTCTTTCTTATTCCCTCTCCCAAAAGCTACCTCATGGCCCTGGTGGCTTCGGCCATAGCGGTCCCCCTGACCGAGGCCTCTCAGGTCTTTTGGGAAAAATTCGGCCTCCCGGCCTTTGCCCTGCCCTTTAACCTTACCACCTTGCTCGTCCTCTACGCCCTGGGGCTTTCCGGCTACCGAAAACTCACCCTTTATTACCGGGGCACCCCCGAAAAGACCCTTGACCATTATTTGACCCTGGAAAAGAGGTTCCCGGCCCGAACCTGGGAGGTGGATCTCCCCGTTAGCGGCAGGTGGCTCGTCTGGCAGGGGCCAGACGGCAAGTTTACCCACAAAGGACCCTGGCGTTACGCCATAGATTTTGTCATCACTGACGAAGCTGGCCGCACCTATGCCGGAGAGGGCTTAAGGCTTGAAGATTATTACGCCTACCACAAACCCGTATTTTCTCCGGTCACCGGAAGGGTGGTAGAGGTAGTAGATAGTCTTCCAGACGAACCCCCGGGCTCGGCCAACAAGGATTACCCCTGGGGCAACCACGTGATCATCTATGACCCGCGTGGTTTCTACGCCGTACTGGCCCACTTAAGCCCCGGCACCCTCAAGGTGAAAAAGGGAGACTGGGTGGTCAAAGGGGCCCTGATTGGCCTTTGCGGCAGTTCTGGCTATTCCCCCGAGCCCCATCTTCACCTCCACCTCCAGTCCGGCCCGGAGATCGGCTCTCCCACCTTGCCCTTTGTCTTTAGCGCCTATCTCAAGAACGGAGAATTTCACGACTTCTCCCTCCCCGCTGAAGGTGAAACCGTAGAACCCGCCCCTCCCGAAAGGAGACTCAAGCAGACTCTAAACTTCCTCCTGGGCCAGGAGTTCGAATATGACTTCTTTAAAAACGAAGAATTTAAAGAAAGATTTATCCTCCGGGTGGAAATGGCCCCGGACGGGACTTTTTATTTTACCGAAGGGAAGGGGAAACTTTATTTTGCTCAGAGGGGCTCGGCCTTTTATTTTCTCAATTTTGAAGGCCCGAGAACTTCTCCCCTGCGTTATTTCTTCCTGGCCGCCCCCAAGATTCCCCTCCTTCTGAAAGAGGGGCTCTCCTGGGAAGATTATCTACCGCTGGAAGTCTCCCTGGGCCCCCTTAAAAAAGGCTTATATCTCTTCATCCTTTCCTTCTGGCCCTCGTTTCTGAAATTCAAAGCCCGCTATCAGGCATTAAATAGATTTGACTTTAAGGGCGAAATTACTTTTAATGACGAAAAGATTAAAACAACCGTAAGACTAGCCCCTGGCAAAGGTTTTACGGAAATAAAAATCGAAAAAGTAAACGAAAACCTCTCATTCAGAAGGAGGACCAATCATGAACAAGAAAGCAGCCTTTAAATGCTTTTTGATGGTTTTGGTGTTGGGCCTTTTGAGCCCGAGTTGGGGCCGGGCGGCAGATCTTAAGAAATATTTTGCCGTT
>DROK01000026.1 GCA_011321895.1 Thermodesulfatator atlanticus | reverse complement strand
GGACTACGAGACCATTATGAAAATGTCGGTGGAAATCGGCTCAAGGGGCACCGTCCAAATTATCAGCATGCCCGCCAAGGAGGTAAACGAATTCATCCAGATGCTTAAAGCTGGCTAATTTTCTAAAACGCTTTCATCCTTTCCGGCCAGGCCTTTTCTTCCGGCCTGGCTTTTTCCTCCGAAAAGCCCTGCGTCCTGCCTGAATTTTTCGGGCAGAAATTTCTCTCCCTTGTCTCCTTATGCACGAGAGTTTAAGCTTTGGGGCTTGGAAGGAGGTCTTTATGGTTACGCTCCTTGATTACGGGGCCGGAAACGTCCGCAGCGTGATAAACGCCATCGAAAGGCTGGGAGAGCCGGTAAAAATAGTAAAAAGACCAGAGGATATCCTGACGGCGGAAAAATTGGTCTTCCCCGGGGTTGGTAACTTTGGCTCCCTCATCGAGACCCTGCGGCAAAAGGGTTATTTTGAACCGCTAAAAAAATACCTTGCAGAAAACCGCCCCTTCTGGGGCATCTGTCTGGGCCTTCAGGCCCTTTTTGAAGGGTCTGAAGAGGCCCCCGGGGTTTCGGGGCTTGGCTTTTTCAAAGGTTACGTGAAAAAGTTTGACCACCACCTGTCCATCCCCCATATTGGCTGGAACGGCCTGAAACCGGCCAAACCGTCGCCCCTTTTTTCCGGTCTAACTGGAGAGGAAAAATTCTATTTCGTTCATTCCTACCACGTGGTCCCGGAGGATGCCGCCATCATCCTCACCACCACGGATTATGGCTACGAGTTTGTAAGCGCGGTGCAGCAAGGAAACATCATTGCCACCCAGTTTCATCCGGAAAAAAGCGGGCAGGCCGGGCTCAAAATGCTCAAGAACTTTTTGGCAGGGAATCTGGCCCCGGTAAAACCCGAAAAGGCCCCGGAGAAGACGCGGCTCGCCAAAAGGATAGTGGCCTGTCTTGACGTGCGCACCAATGACGAAGGAGACCTGGTGGTAACCAAAGGTGACCAGTACGACGTCCGCGAAAAGGGCCGGGTGCGCAATCTCGGAAAACCCGTAGAATTGGCCAGACGCTACTACACGGAAGGGGCTGATGAAATAACCTTTCTCAATATTACCGGGTTCCGCGACTTTCCCTTAAAAGATCTCCCGATGCTTGAGGTCCTCAGGCTGACCTCAGAAAACGTCTTTGTACCCCTTACCATCGGGGGTGGTATCCGAGATTTTTTAGACCGGGACGGCCGTTTTTACTCGGCCCTTGAGGTGGCGGCGGAATATTTTCGTTCCGGGGCGGATAAGGTCTCCATCGGCAGCGACGCGGTACTCATCGCCGAGGACTATCTGCGCACCGGAAAGGCTACCGGTAAAAGTTCGATTGAGACCATTTCACGGGTTTACGGGGCCCAGGCGGTGGTGATTTCCATCGACCCCAGAAGGGTCTACGTGGATTCTCCGGCCAAGACCAAACACCCGGTCATTGAAACGGAGATTCCCGGGCCCAACGGGGAACGTTACTGCTGGTTTCAGTGCACCATCAAAGGGGGACGGGAAGGCCGGGATATTGACGCCATCACGCTGGCGCAGGTTTGCGAAAAACTTGGGGCCGGAGAAATCCTCTTGAACAGTATTGACCGTGACGGCACCAATCTCGGCTTTGACATCGAGCTTATTAGGGCGGTCAAAGAAGCGGTCTCCATTCCTGTGATCGCCTCAAGCGGGGCGGGCTGTCCGGAACATTTTTACGAGGTCTTTGTCAAGACAGACGTAGAAGCCGCGCTTGCGGCCGGCATCTTCCACCGCCAGGAAGTTACCATCGAAGAAGTCAAAAAATATTTGCGGGAAAAAGGGATAGAGATACGGCCGGTCTTTAAAGAAGAACTGCTCTAAAAGATTCTTTCAGCCGGCACCACCGGCCCTTCGGTACAAAGGTGAAGGAAGCGTCCGCCTTTTCCTTTAATCACACAGCCCAGACACAACCCGAGCCCACAGGCCATACGTGCCTCAAGGGAAAGATAGGCCTTAACCTTAAAGGCCCGGGCTATCCTGGCCACCTCTTCAAGCATGGGGTTTGGGCCGCAGGCGTATATAGTCCCGCTGGCGTTCTGGGCCAAAAATTCCTCCAAAGGCCTGGTCACCAGGCCGTGAAACCCGACGCTTCCGTCTTCGGTAGCGGGAAAGACCTTGATGCCTAATTTTTGAAACTCTTCCAGCAACAGGAGTTCTTCGGCCCTTCTAGCCCCGTAAAACAAAAAGATCTCCTCGTCTTTGAGGGCCTTTACCAAAAATTTAAAGGGGGCGATCCCGATCCCCCCTGCTACCAAAATAAAAGGTCCTTTTTCGTTCAAAGGAAAGCCGCGGCCCAAGGGCCCGAGCACCGAGGCCCGGTCACCGGGTTTCAGCTGCGCAAGGAGGGCGGTGCCCCGACCGCGGACCTGGAAAAAGATACTAAAACGCTCTTTTTCTACTTCGTGTAGGGAAAAGGGCCTGGCCAGCAAAGGGTCATGGGTAGGCCAGGCTTTTACCATCAAAAATTGCCCCGGCACACCCCCAAGCTGCCCTTCAAAGACCAAACGGTGGTAACCGGGGGCCAGTTCTTCGTTTTGGTAAAGGACGAATTCTTTCATTTAAAGGCCTTTTTTCTCAAGGAAGAGACAAAAACCTATGAGCAAAAGGCTAAAGATCAGGCCCGCCAGGGCCGGAGACACACCTATTAACGAAGGAATGGTGGTTTTTCCCAGGGCACCGATGGTCAAAACCTTTTCCTTCCAGAAATCGTAAGTGTGGGCAAAGACGATGGCTCCGGTAAGTCCTCCTAAAAGGCCGAAAAAGCCGTCCAAAGCCCCTTCAGCCAAAGCGCCACCGGTGGTTCCCGGGCAGTATCCCAAAAGGGCCCAGCCCAGGCCGTAAATAATTCCGCCCAACAGGTTGGCCAGCAAATAGGTAGGTTTTATCGCATAACTGATTATCCCGAACTGGGCCAACAGATTGACGCCAAAACTTCCGACGATAACGCCACTTAGAAGGAATTTAAGGATGGTGAAATCTTTTAAGGTCAGGAGCCCGATGTGTTTTTCAAAACGCAAAATCCTTGCCCGCTGGAAGATGTATCCCCAAAAAAGGCCGGTTAGAAAACCGAGCAGAATTTCCATCTTATTTCCTCCTCCGGTAAAGGATTAAGGCCAAAGGGATGCCTCCGATAAAAAAGCCTGCAACCGTAATGAAGCCGGACAGGGAGAGCTGAGACATACCGGACAAGCCATGGCCGCTGGGGCAGCCTCCGGCCAGTCTGGCCCCGTAAACGATGAGAAAACCCCCTAAAAAGGCGGTAAAAGCCCTTAAGGCCGGCCGGGGGCCAAAGCTTTCTTTCCAGCGTGCGGGAATGAGATGAGCATAAAATTCGCCGTTTTTAACCGCCGCCAGAAAGGCCCCCAGAGGCACCCCAAAGAAGACCAGGGCCACCTTCCAGTCCACCCTGGGTTGGTATTTCTGGTAGTAGGAGAGCGCTTCCGAGCCCTGGTTTACGGCCTTCTCAAGGAGCCCGGCCACTCTCACGTACGCGGTAGAAGTGCCGAGATAATGCGGTTTCCCCAGGAATTTCTGGGTAACCACCACGGAGACGATTAATAAAATCCCGGTTAAAAACCCTCCCAGATAAGGAGACCAGCCTTTATTCATTTCCTTCCTCCTGCGCGAAAAATGGACGTATTATTTCAGCCACTCTTTCCGGGGGCGTGATGATTAATTCTGAACCCAGTTGACGTTGGAGAAAATAATCATCCGTGCGGTAGTTTTCGTAAAAATTCTGGCGGGTAATGAGGCGTATGTGAGGGCAAAACCAGCCGGTCCTTTCGTCAAGCGGGGGCAGAAAGAGGGTGAAATTAAAGGTGCCGTAACCGAGTCGCGCATAACCCTTTAAGACCGCGCTGATACCCCGCCCCAGGTCCAAAACGTCTTCCTGAGTAATTTCGGCCAGTCCCCGTGCCCCCTCAATCACGCCGATGACCTCGTTACCCCCCAGGGGGGCGAAGGCCGCCATGAAAGTTACGCGGCCTTTCTGCCCCAGGAACCGGGGGCCTTCCTTTTCTTCCGCCGCCAGTTCTTCCCAGAAGTTTTTCCCTTTCTCCGTATAAAAATTGAGACTGGCTTCAAGAAAACGTTTGAGCTGGGGAAAGGCCTCTTTGGCCGCCACCACCTGAAAATGCGGGTGCACCAAACTGGCCCCGGCTGGTGGTAAAAAGTTGGCACAAACGGTGCCGAAACGCATGACCGGGTCTTCTTCCGCCACCAGCCTCAAAAATTCAAGGCCCAGAGCCAGGCCGTCGGCCACCAGCTGGGGGCTAAACTCTTCAAGGCGCCGAAAATGGGCCTCCCCGACGGCTATTACGGCGTGTCTGGGGGTGATGGGAAAGAGGTTGGGGAAAAGCGTACATTCACCCCGTCTTAAACGGCCATCAGGGATGAAGTCCTCTGGATATTTGGGCGTTATTTCCCACACCTTGGGCGGGCACATGAAGCAATTTTCTCTGGTGGCTTCTGCCACCTTTTCGACCAATTCCCAGTCCTGAGGCCCGAAGAAAAGCCGGGCCTTATCCTCAAGGGCCGGATTAAAGACGGCAAAATGGTCCAGCAGGGGATCAAAGCGAAGTTCGACTTCCTGGCCCTCTGGTTCAAAATTTTTCAAAGGGTTGTGAAAGGTCTTGATATGCGTCTCCTTCCGGAAAACCAGACCCATGGGCGCCTCCTTGACAGAATCTGCCTTTAATATGATCACAAGAAAGAGCTTTTCAAGCGGACTCAAAGACCAAAAGCGAGGTCTGCCCCCCGGGCAGGGGAATTTCTGCCTTCAAAAAGAGGGGCAGGGTCGCAGGCCGCCACTTTTCCACCTGGTGGCGGAAGAGATAAAAGGCCTTGCGGGCCCGGAAAAAGAAAAAGGCATGTCTCACGAACTTGTCCACGGCCCCGTAACCCCGGCCTATGGCCAAGGGGGCACGGACCTCACAGGGTTTAAAGCCAATGTGACAACAGACAGCCCGGACATCTTTTAGGCCGAGGGCCGCGATGGCCTGGTTCATGAAAACCACCCGTTTATCCACGGCTTCTATCAGGGTAAGTTGCAGGTCCGGACGGGCCAATTTGACGAGGAGGCCGGGGATACCCGCCCCCGCCCCCAGATCCACGCACCGGGCCTTGGGGGGCAACTGCCGGGCCAGAAAGAGGGCCTCAGTCACAGGCCTTAAAAAGGCGTCAAAGGGTTGGTGCGCCGTAAGTCCCAGGGAGGGAGCCTCTTTCCGAAAGAGTTCCCAAAAGGAGATGGTCCCCTCCAAGAATTCCGGGGAGGGCCTGATCTTTAAGGCCTCAAGCCTTTCTTTCAAAAGGGCCCTAAGTTGCAAGTTTTCCGGCCTTTTTGAGGGCAGCGTTGATAAAGGAGACAAAGAGGGGATGCGGTTCCATGGGGCGTGACCGAAATTCCGGGTGAAACTGGCACCCCAGAAACCAGGGGTGTTCTTCTTCAGGTAGTTCAATTATTTCCACCAGCTCTCCGTCTGGAGAGACCCCACTTATGACCAGGCCCTTTTCCTGCAATACGTCCCGGTATTCGTTGTTGAATTCGTAGCGGTGGCGGTGCCTCTCAAAGACTTCGTCTTTCTGGTAGGCCTTTTTGGCCAGTGTCCCTTCCACGAGACGGCAGGGGTAGGCCCCCAGACGCATGGTCCCTCCTTTTTCCGTGTCTTCATCCCGCACTTCCACCCGCTGGGTGCGGTAATTGAACCACTCACGCATGAGATAGATGACGGGGTGGGGGGTTTCAGGGTTGAATTCCGTGGAATCAGCGCCTTCAAGCCCGGCCACGTGTCTGGCAAATTCTATCACCGCCAGCTGCATCCCCAGACAGATGCCAAAGAAGGGGATTTTTTGTTCCCGGGCGTATTTAATGGCCTGGATCTTCCCCTCGATACCGCGGGAGCCAAAACCCCCTGGCACCAGGACCGCGTCCACCCCGGCCAGCAACTGGGCGCTATTTTCCGGTGTAATTTCTTCTGAATCCAGGTAGCGGATATTGACCTTGGTGCGGGTAGGGATGCCCCCGTGGACCAGGGCCTCATGCAAGGACTTGTAGGAATCCTTCAGGTGGACATATTTGCCCACCACCGCGATGGTGACCTCCTGTTTGGGGTTTTTGAGGCGCCAAACCAGGTCCTCCCAGTCTTTGAGTTTGGGTTCCCTGGTCCAGATATTCAGGAGTTCGATGATTTTTTCGTCAAGTTTTTCTTTGTGGAAGATGAGGGGAATCTCGTAAATGCAGTCTACGTCTTTGGCCGTGATAACGGCGTCTTCGTCCACGTTACAGAAAAGGGCGATTTTCCGCTTGACTTCCGGGGGCAAAAAGCGCTCGGTGCGGCACAGCAGGATATCCGGCTGGATTCCGATAGCCCGTAACTCTTTAACACTGTGCTGGGTGGGTTTGGTCTTGAGTTCACCGGCGGTTTTGATGTAGGGCACGTAGGTCAGGTGGATGTAAAGGGTGTTTTCCCGGCCCAGGTCGTTCCGCAGCTGCCGGATGGCCTCCAGAAAAGGCAGCCCTTCGATATCTCCTACCGTGCCACCGATTTCGATAATAGCGATGTCCACGTCACTTCCGGCCAGCTGCAGGATAGAGGCCTTGATCTCGTCGGTAATGTGGGGGATGATCTGGACCGTACCCCCGAGGTAATCCCCCCGGCGTTCTTTCATGATGACGGAGTAATAGATTTTGCCCGAGGTAAAATTGTTTTTCTGCCCCATTTTGGCGGAGGTAAAGCGCTCGTAATGCCCGAGGTCGAGGTCTGTTTCCGCCCCGTCGTCGGTAACGTAGACCTCTCCGTGTTGAAAGGGGTTCATGGTGCCCGGGTCCACGTTGATATAGGGATCCAGCTTCTGGAGGGTTACAGTCAGACCGCGTGCCTCAAGCAAAGTCCCGATAGCGGCGGCAGCCAGACCTTTACCCAAAGAGGAAAGGACACCGCCGGTGACAAAGATAAATTTGGTGTGCAATTTGTGTTTACGCGCCATGATCAGGACTCCTTATGAATTTGGGTTTCCGCCCAAATTTGCCCCCCTCCGGCTGCCTGAAGTTCGATCTTTTTGACCCTTTCGAAAAAGAGGGGTTCCGGCAGGGAGATAATGAAAGTGGCCCCCTGGAAACGGCCAACTTCTCGGGTTACCCCGTCCTGGTCCGTTAAGAGGACGATCATTTCCTCTGGTGCCCGGGTGTTCAGTTTAATTACCAGAAATTCCGTACCATCCCCGCGCCTTTTGAAGGTGACCGTGCCTTCATATTCCTTACCCGACAGGAAGTGCAAGGGATAGCGGCCCAGTTCCACCGTTTGGGAACGCTGAGCTTTGAGGGCAAAGAGGTAGAAGATTACCACAATGAAAAGGACATATATCAAGGTGCGCGAAAAACCCTTCACGCCTTCACACTATATTATTCTTGGACAAAGCTTCAAGCCAAAAAGAAAAAGGCCCCGCGGAGGGGCCCAAAACTTGAGAGGGAGGGGGATTCGGGCAAGCTTTCTAAAAGCTTAATACAATATCTGTGCCAATTTGTGCCAAGCAGAAAGAGTGGCTCTTAAATTCTCTTCACGGGTGCTAAGGCCCGGTTCAAAACGAGAGGCAGGGCTTAAAAATTTGGGGCAGGAAGAAAAATTTTCGCCAGCTGTGTCGAAATTTTGTCGATTTTGTCGAAATAAAGCTTTGTCCCCCTTGAGACGAAAGAGATTTTAGAGTGTCAAATTTTTGGAGGCAGGGTGTTAGCTAAAGTCTATTCGGCGGCTATTATCGGGGTGGAGGCCCACCTGATAGAAGTTGAGGTGGATATTTCTCAGGG
>DROK01000025.1 GCA_011321895.1 Thermodesulfatator atlanticus | reverse complement strand
GATCATATGGGAAAACAGTACCTTGCTACCGCCCTGGTAATCGCGGAAGAAGAGATTACCAAAAAGGCCCTGCGGGAAAACAACCGGGAAATTCTGCTCCCTCACGCCAAAACTATCTGGAACAAGATCAACCAATACAGCCCCGAACCCCTGAAAATCCATTATCACAGGCCTCCTGGATTTTCTTTCCTTAGAATCTGGAAACCCCAGAAATTTGGGGATGACCTGCGCAGCTTCCGTCATACCGTGGTTAACGTCCAGCAAAGCGGGGTCCCCGTCTCTGGCATAGAGGCCGGAAGGGCAGGCCTTGCTATCCGCGGGGTAGCCCCGGTCATCGACGCGGATGGCACGGTATTAGGAAGCGTTGAGGTCTTCAGCAGTATAAACGCTTACGCCAAACAGATCGTAAAGCCCGGGAAAAAAGACGTAGCCATTTTTCGTAAAGAATTAGTAAAGACCTTTGCCAACAAAGGTATCCTTAAAATAGGACCTTATACTCTCATATTCAGTTCCCAGAAGGAACTTTTTAAGCCCACCTTTAACGAAGTTTTCTTGACCAAAGCAGAAGAAAAAATAACCTATCTGAAAGAAGGAAATATTCTTTATCTCGCAGGCCCCATATTTGATTATTCAGGCAAACCCACCGGCGTATGGATCTCAGCCTTAAACCTGGCAGATTTTGTCCAATTACAGCGAAGCATAATCTACCGTAACATCGGTTTTGCCATAGCCCTAGCCCTTGTGGCCGCCCTATTGCTTTACTGGAATACCAGAAATTATATTCTGATGCCCCTTAAAAACTGCCTAAACATGGTCGAAGAAGTGGCCAGGGGGAATCTAAACGTAAAAACTGAAGTAAAACATAAAGATGAAATAGGCAGACTTGCAGAAAAGCTAAACAAAATGACAGAAAATCTACGAAAACTCGTACTACATATAAACGAAGGGGCAAAAAGTATCGAATCATCAGAAAAAGAAATCGCTTTAACTTCTTCAAGAATGGTTAAGGTTTCCCAGGAAGCAAAAGATAAGTTAGACCTTCTGATCAATTCAAGCGAAGAAAATAAAGCAAGGGTCTCTCAACTTGCCAGCGCAAATGAAGAGATCACTACCACCGTGCAGAATGTCTCCCAAGACGTGGGAGAGACGGTTAACTTGCTCCAGCAGGTCACCGAACAAGTAGAAAACGCTACCACCGTGATCAGTCAGCTGAATGATCACTTTGCCAAAATAGAAGAAGTGGTGGCCTTTATTAGCCAGATCGCCGACCAGACAAACTTGTTGGCCCTTAACGCTACCATTGAGGCCGCCCGGGCGGGAGAAGCCGGTAAAGGCTTCGCTGTGGTAGCCAATGAGGTCAAAGAACTGGCCAAGCAAACGGCCAACGCCACCGAAAAAATTACCAAGACCATTCAAGATCTACGTTATCTCGTAGAAAATTCCGTACACGCCATTCACAAGGTAGACGAACTGGTTATTCCTTTAAAGGAGAGGTCAGAAAATGTCGCGGCGGCCATGGAACAAACCTTCCAGGCCACCCAGGAAATCAGCGAACAGGGTCAGAACGTCCTCAATAGCACTTCAGAGTGTTACTGTCACCTGGAAGAAATCGGTAAAGTGATTAACGAAGTAATTAAGGCCGCCGAGATCTCAGAAGAGACTGCCAAGAAATTAGATCATCTCTCAAGGAGGCTCCAAGAAGCCGTTGCCAAGTTCAGAATTTAACCTCTTAACCCTGGACGTAGCCGAGACTTTTGTAAGTCTTCAGGGAGAGGGAGCCCACGTCGGGCTCCCTATGTTTTTTATCCGGCTGGCTGGCTGCAACCTGAGATGCCGTTGGTGCGACACCGTTTACGCCCAGAGACCTTTGAAACGTTTTCTCACCCTTTCCCAGCTAATATCCCTCTGGGAGCAAAACGGAGCTTTAAAATACGTGCAAATCACCGGGGGAGAACCCCTGCTCCAAAAAAACGTTTATCCGCTCATGGAATTTTTCCTCAAAAAAGGGGTTAAAGTCCTCCTTGAGACCAACGGAAGCCTTTCCCTTGAAAAAGTTCCCCGAGAGGTCGTAAAAATAATGGACCTTAAAACCCCTTCCTCAGGCATGGAAAAATATAACAATTTCAAAAACCTTGCCTTCCTCAACGGCAAAGATGAAGTCAAATTCGTAATTGCGGACAGAAACGATTATCTATGGACCAAGAAAATCATCTTCTCCTTTTACTTGCCCGTCTTTACCAACGTCCTAGTCTCGCCGGTCTTTGGCCGTCTGGATCCGCGAGAACTTGCCGCCTGGGTCCTTGAAGACCGCCTGCCAGTGCGTTTTCAGCTCCAACTTCACAAAGTCCTCTGGGGAGACCGACCGGGAGTTTGAGGGAAGAAACCCGCTTTGGCCACGTAAAGGGCAAAAGACAAAAGAAGGAGAGCCAGCAGGCCCAAAACAGGGTGTCGCCCCAGGTTTTTTACAAGGAGAAGGACCAGAGCGGTGGTGGTTACCAGAAACATAAAGACCGCTGGCCATTTCACAAAGGAATAATTGGTTCTCAAGGCTTTAAGCCAGACAAAAACCGCAAGTAAGGCCAGCGCAGCCAGCAACTGGTTGGCGGTACCCATGAGGGGCCAGATACTGCGCCAGGTGCCAGAAAAGGCCAGAAAGGCCGCAAGCCCCACACTCAAAACCGTAGCACCAAACATCCTGGTCTTTCGGTCAAGCCCTT
>DROK01000024.1 GCA_011321895.1 Thermodesulfatator atlanticus | reverse complement strand
TTAATAAGACCGGGGTAAGTAAGCTCTTTTTCGATCTTTTTAGCGATGTCCCGGGAAAGGAGCACCGCCTCTTCGTCTGAGATCTTGTTGGAATCCACGATCACCCTAATCTCCCGCCCCGCCTGGATGGCGTAGGCCTTCTGTACTCCGGCAAAGGATGTGGCCACCCTTTCAAGGTTTTCCAGGCGTTTAATATAAGATTCCAGCAGCTCCCGCCTGGCCCCGGGCCTGGCCCCTGAAACCGCGTCAGCGGCCTGCACCAGGATCGCCAAAACAGACTCCGGAGGAACGTCCTCGTGGTGGGCGGCGATGGCGTTTACGATTTCTTCGTCTTCTCCGTATTTTTTGGCCAGCTCCGCCCCTATCAGGGCGTGGGGGCCTTCCATCTCCTGATCCACGGCCTTACCGATGTCGTGGAGCAACCCGGCCCGCTTGGCCTTTTTGACGTCAAGCCCGAGCTCCCCGGCCATCACGCCGCACAAGTAGGCCACCTCCACCGAGTGCTGGAGCACGTTTTGAGAATAACTCGTCCGGTATTTAAGCTTACCCAGAAGACGCAAAAGTTCCGGGGCCAAACCGTACACACCCACGTCAAAGGCGGCCCTTTCCCCTACTTCCTTGATAGTGGCGTCAAGCTCCTCTTCCACCTTGCGCACCACTTCCTCAATCCGGGCGGGGTGGATGCGCCCGTCAGATACCAGGCGCTCAAGGGCGATACGGGCCACCTCTCTTCTCAAGGGGTTAAAGCCCGAGAGGACCACCACCTCCGGGGTGTCATCAATAATAAGGTCCACCCCCGTGGCCGCCTCCAAAGCCCTGATATTTCGCCCTTCACGACCTATAATCCGCCCCTTCATCTCTTCACTGGGCAAGGGGACCACGGAAACCGCCTTTTCCGCCACAAATTCCGTGGCACAGCGGGAAATAGCCAGCGCCAGTATTTCCCTGGCCCGGCGGTTGGCCTCTTCCCGGGTCTCGTTTTCGATCCTCATCAAGATACGCGCCGCCTCTTCCCGGGCTTCGTCTTCGGCCTTTTTGAGCACCAGTTCCCGGGCTTCCTCTGTGGTGAGGTGGGCCACCTTTTCCAGTTCCTTCTTCTGGGCCTCGATCAAGACCTGATATTCTTCTTCCTTTTTGAGGAGTTCCTGTTCTTTTTGGCGTATCCGTTCTTCCTTGCGGGTCAAATCTTCTTCTCTCCGGTCCAGCTGCTGACTGCGCCGTTCAAGGTGACTTTCCCTTTCAGCCAGGCGGTTCTCCTGTTCCAAAAGACGATTTTCCTGTTCCCGGAGACGATCTTCGGCCTCAGACAGTTTGCGTTTTCGTTCCTCAAACTCGCGTTCGATCTCTTCTTTGAAACGTAAAGCCTCTTCCCGGGCCTGGAGTTTGGCTTCCTGTTTCAGCTGTTCCGCTTCTTTTTGGGCCTTTTCAAGGAGACGTTGAATCTGATGTTCGACGTCAGTTAACTTTTCCCGGTCTTTCTTTTCTTTGAGTTTTATGCCCAGTGGGATGCCCGCCCCTAGCCCGACCACCAGGGCGACCACCACGAATACCACTTCCATACTTCTACCTCCTTTCGGGATTATCCCCGTAAGGGGCAAGGCGGGCAGGTGAGGGAATTAAAGACAGGGCAAAACTATAATTATTTACCTAGGAGTCTTACAAACCTCCGCACGGTAAAAATACGCTTATATGAAAAGGCTTACGCCTTAAATATCCCTTCACCGACCGCCTTGGCGGCCAGCTTTCACCCTTACGGGGTGTAAAAACCCCGGGGTGCCGTGTTAACCGGCCCGCACGAGACCCTCAACTGATAAGTGGGTGGCTCATCCTTCCTTACGGTTTCTCCGCCAAGCGGAGCATACCTCCAGAAGGAGAGGAGCCTCCCCTTGGTCTCGCTGTTGGCTCGGCGGGCTAATTGGTTAATCACGCACACCCCAGGGAACCTTTCTCTATGTAATCGTCTATTTCCGCGGCCTTTTCCAGCAAGGCCCGGCGCAGGTCTTCCTGCTCTTTTTTTATTTTTACATATTCTGAGGAAATTTGTAAGAGCATCAAAACCGCCACCTTAAGGGGTGGCAAGAACCGGTATTTCTGGGCGATCTCTTTTTCTTTTTCCTTCAAAATTTGCTGGATCTCCCGGACCATCTCTTCCGGCAGATCAGTCTTAAAAGAAAAAACCTGGTCTAATAATTCAAATTCGACGATCCTCTCCAAGGATTTAGCCCTCGGCTGCTACCTGGTCAATCCTTTCTAACAGGTTCTTAACCCGGGTCTTGACCTCTTCTCTTTCCTGCTTCAAACGTGCCAGCTCCGCCTTTAAGGCCTCGTTTTCCTGTTCCTTGGTTGCCAAAACTTCCTTTAGGCCGTCTCTTTCCTGACGAAGCCTTTCTATATACCCAAGAAGCTTGTTGAGCTTCTCTTCCAGGACCTGGATTTCCTGAAATTCCATAACCCCTCCTCACCAGCTTATTTGGGCCACACCGTCGCCGGAGGTATTACCAGACCTTCTAAAATGCTCCCTGCCCTTATCTTGCTCCCCGGACCAACGCTCACGTCTTTTAGATCGCAATGACTTTCCACTACCACCCCTTCGGCCAGAAAAGTCTTTCCCCTTAAAGATACCATGGGATAAATGACCACCCCAGGAGCCAGCCTGACCCGGCGTTCTAAATAAACGGTTTCTGGTTGCAAAAAACTCACCCCTTCAGCCATAAATTTGGCCCGCAACCTCTGTTGAAACAAATTTTCTACCTGTGCCAGTTCCCTCTGGCTATTTATCCCCAAAATCTCTTCTTTAAAAGGCGTCTTAAAAGCCACCACCTTTTTTCCCGCTCTTTGGGCCAGAGCGATGACGTCGGTCAGGTAATATTCCTTTTGTACGTTCTCAGGGGAGAGCTGGGGCAAGGCCCGGAAGAGAAAATCTTTATCAAAGACGTACGTGCCAGCATTTACCTCGCGCACTTCCTTCTCGCGGGAAGAGGCGTCTTTCTCCTCTACTATCTTTACCACTTCCCCGGTGCCATCCCTGATAATACGTCCGTATCCTGTTGGATCATCCAGCTCCGCGGTAAGGAGGGTCACGGTGGCCTTTTCTCTAAAATGCAAGCTCAGAAGGCCTTTGAGGGTTTCGGGGCTGAGCAGCGGCACGTCCCCGCAAAGGACCAGCACCGCCCCGGAAAAATCCTTTAAAGCCTCCTGACAGATAAGCACCGCGTGCCCGGTACCGAGCTGTTCTTTCTGGGGCACCAGTTCAACGGCGTAAGCCTTCACCTTCTCCCTGACCAAATGGGCCTTGTGCCCTACCACTACCAATATTTTTTGGGGGTTAAGGTTAAGCGCCGTCTCTAAGACGTGAATTATCAGGGGCTCCCCGGCCAGCAGGTGGAGCACCTTGGGCAAGGGAGATTTCATCCGGGTACCTTTGCCTGCTGCCAGAATAATCACCGCCAGCATAAAAAACACCCCAATAAAAAAGGGGGGCTAGCTTGCGCCGCCCCCCTCCTTTTAGCCCCTGTTATTCTGTTAGCCGCCTCGGGCCTGACGGGCGTGTTCGGCTACTTTGAGCCGTACTAGAGCCCGCGCCAGGGCAGCCTGAGCCCGGGCGATGTCTATCTGTTCCGCCTTTTGAGCCGCCTCCTGCAGGCGCCTTTCCGCCCGCTCTTTGGCCCGCAACGCCCTTTCCACGTCAATTTCTTCCGCCTTCTCGGCGGCTTCACACAGGAAAGTGATCTTATTCTCACTTACCTCGCAAAATCCA
>DROK01000023.1 GCA_011321895.1 Thermodesulfatator atlanticus | reverse complement strand
GTAAAAGAGCTAAAACTCACCCCTCAAATTCTGGCCGACATTTATCTGGGCAAAATTCGTTACTGGGACGATAAACGCCTCAAGGAGGTAAACCCTGGCCTTAACCTTCCGCACCTCCCCATCATGGTGGCTTATCGCTCCGATGGTTCAGGGACCACGTACGTGTTTACGGATTATCTCTGCAAGGTGAGCCAGGAGTGGTGCAAACGGGTAGGCCGGGGCAAGGCCGTACGCTGGCCCGTGGGCCTGGGAGGCAAAGGTAACGCCGGCGTGGCAGGGCTGATCAAACAGATCCCCGGTTGCCTGGGGTATATTGAGCTGGCTTACGCCGAACAAAACCATATCCCGGTGGCGGCCCTCCAAAACAAGGCCGGCCGATTTATCAAACCCTCGCTTAAGGCGATTTCCGCGGCCGCCAACGTGGACATCCCGGATGATACCCGCTGCTCCATCACCGATACCGACGCCCCGGATGGTTACCCCATCGCAGCTTTCACCTGGATAATCGTTTACCAAGAACAGGCCTATAAAAACCGCCCCCTGAAGAAGGCCAAAGCCCTGGCCGAACTCCTGTGGTGGTGTATCCATGAAGCCCAGGAGATGAACGAACCGCTCCTTTACGGTCGCTTACCGGAAAAGGTGGTGGTAAAAGCGGAGAAGATCGTCAAAAGCATGACTTACCAGGGAAAGCCGCTTTTGCCTTAATTGTTAATGGAAGTATTTTTTAGCCGACATGCTTGATCGACTTTTTCATTACGCCCCCACGTTAGTCATCGCGAGGTCCCTCCACGCATTCTAAAGCGTGGAGGGGGCGTGGCGATCTCCAGAGATTGCTTCCCCCTCGACACTTCAAAAAAATGTGTCGAGGGGTCGCAATGACTGAGGGCGGATGCATGTAATGATAAACAATGATGTCGACTATTTGATGAACCCATTAATAGAAAAGTTTTATGTCTTTTGAAGAAATGTTAGAGCTTAGCTGGCGCTATTTAGAAGATCCGCAGAGGCTGCGCGCTCTGATTCAAGATTTCGGGCCCTATGGGCCCGTTTTTTTTATTTTTTTGCAAGCCTTCCAGGTAGTCTTTGCCCCTTTACCGGGAGAGGTAACGGGTTTTGTGGCCGGCTATCTCTTTGGGGCCTTCTGGGGTTTTCTTTACGCCATGGTGGGTATAGCCCTGGGTGCAAGTGTGGCGTTTTGGCTGGCCCGCAAATTCAGGAATTTTTTCGCCCCCCGTCTTTCCCGTTCCCCCCATTTCCGGCGTCTTGAACGCTTTATGCAGCGGAGGGGCCTCATGGCCGCCTTTTTTTGTTATTTGTTCCCGGGCTTTCCCAAAGATTATCTCAATTATTTCCTCGGACTTTTCCCGATCCCTTTTAAAATTTTCTTGCCCCTGATGTTAATAGGCCGTCTGCCTGGTACCTTGGCCCTTGCTATCCAGGGGGCTTCGCTCTATGAAGGTGACTGGCTTACCTTGGCGATCGTAGGGGGAATCTCCCTGGTTTTAGGGGCGCTTTTTTACTTTAAACGCGAAAAAATTTACCGGTACTTGGACCATGCCACTAGCCTATCTTGAACTCATAGGTGGTCTGGCCGGGGACATGTTCTTAGCTGCCCTTCTGGACGCCGGACTGCCTGCCGAAATTCTCCAAAAGACCTTTGAAAAACTTCCAGGCCGATTGACTTTTAAAATCTCCCAAGCCAAAAGGCATGCGCTTTCCGCCACCCAAATCGAAATTACGTGCGCCGAACCAGGAAATCTTCCTCAAACTTACCCGGCCTTAAGGGAACTGGTGGCAAAGCTTCCCTTTCCCCGGGAAACCAAAAGGCAGGCCCAAGAGATTTTAAAGGAACTCTTTCTGGCCGAGGCCGCGGTGCACGGCGAGTCGCTAGACCAGGTACATTTACACGAACTCTCTGCTTACGATACCTTGGCTGACATCTTCGGGGTCCTGGAAGGCCTCAAGTATCTCGGGGTTGAAAAGCTTTACGCCTCTGAAATCCCCCTGGGTAGAGGGCTTGTTTCTGCCGCACACGGCCCTCTTCCCTTACCCGCCCCGGCCACCCTCAAACTCCTGGAAGGGTTACCGGTGGTGGTCACCAACATTTCTGGAGAGACCGTCACCCCTACCGGGGCGGTCTTGTTGAAAAAACTGGTCCATGCGTTCGGCCCGCCTCCTCCTCTGGTCCTTATGCGAACAGGGGTGGGGACTGGCCAAAAAGACTTTCCGGAACTCCCCAATATCGCCCGTTTGTGGCTGGGCCGGAGTCTCGTCCCTTCCTCCCGGTGGGAGTGGATCGTGGAACTTGAGACAGATCTTGACGACCAAAGTCCGGAAGAAATCGCGCATCTTTGCGAAAGGTTACGCACCGCCGGGGCCCTGGACGTCAGCTTAAGCCCCCTTTATATGAAAAAAGGCCGGCTGGGGACCAGGTTATCCGTCCTTATCCGGCCACCGGACCTGGCCCAAATCAGCGACTTAATCCTGGCCGAAAGTACTACCTGGGGACTCAGGGTAAGGGAAACCAAGAGGCTGGTATTACCCCGGGAAGAAATACTACTCGACACCGAATGGGGGCCAGTAAGGGTCAAAAAAAGCCTGAACAAATTTAAAATAGAATACGAAGATCTCAAAAAGATAAGCCAGATGAGCGGCCTTCCGCTGCGGGAAATCAAGCGTCGTATCGAGACTCTGGCGAACCGTAAGTTCTATCCTGAGGATTAGCCCCGGCGTGTGCCGGAAAGTAGACTTCAAAAAGGGTCCCTTTTCCTTTCTTGGAATATACCTTTATGTAGCCGTTATGGGTTTTAACTATGCCAAAGACCGCGGCCAACCCCAGCCCCCGCCCAAAATCTTTGGTCGAGAAGAAGGGTTCAAAAATCTTTTCAAGGGTCTCCCGTCCCATGCCGCAACCCGTGTCCTTTACCCTCAAAACCACGTATTCTCCAGGCGGGATGTCTTCTACCGGAGAGGTGAGCCGAATATTTTTGGTCTCCACCGAAAGCTGCCCTCCGTCCTTCATGGCTTCTACCGCGTTGATTACCAGGTTCATCAAGATCTGGGTAAGCTGGTTGGGGTCTCCGTGAATGGGCTTTAGTTGAGGCTGCAATTTGAGGGAAAGATCGATCTTGCCGTTAAGAATGGTCTCTTGTAGACGCAGGCTGGCCTGGACGATCTGGTTAAGGTTTACCAACTCCGGTTTAAACTTATGGCCACGGGCGTAATCCAGGAGCTTTTCCACCAGATCGCTGGACCTTTGGGCGATTTCCAGAATTTTTTGTACCCGCTCATAATCCTTACTGCCTTTGGGCAAAGAAAACTTCAATAATTCGGCCTGACCCACTATAGCGGTCATCAGATTGTTCAGGTCATGGGCGATGCCACCAGCCAGGCGGGAAATGGATTCCATCTTTTGGGCCTGAAAGATACGCTGTTCGAGCTCCTTACGGTAGGTGATATCCCGGTTACTACCCCGTATTCCTAAAAATATCCCTTTCTGGTTGTAAACCGGGTTGCAAAGGTGAGCGATCCATTTGGTAGCCCCTTCCGCTGTAATGATCCGGAACTCAAATTCCCGGCCCACTATACGGCGCCTGTGAATTTCTCTTTTATGTTTTAGCCAGGCTTCCCTGTCATTGGGGTGGATAATGCGCTCCATAAGAGAAGGATCATCTATAAATTGTTGGGGAGAATATCCGGTTATACGCTCACAGGCCGGTGAAACGTAAATGAGTCTTCCGGCCGGATCCTCCCAATACTCCCAGTCAGCGGTAAAATCCGCAATAATGCGAAACTGCTCCCTGCTTTGTTCAAGTTCAGCGGCAAACATTTTGAGGGCACGAGCCATTTTATTAACAGCATCTATTAGCTCATCAATCTCTCGTACTCCACTCTTTTTAGAAATACGTTTATCAAAATTGCCCTTTTTAATTTCCTGAATGGCTGACAACAAACTTGAAATAGAATCAACAAAACGAACACTGAAAAACAAGGCCACCAAAATAGATAGAACAGAAAAGGCAAGATAACCTATAAAAATGAAAAAGCTTGTTTTCCTGGGTATTTCCTCAAAGTAAGTACGAGACAAGTCTAATCGCAAAAAAGCCCTTACAGACTGATCAGAAAAAGTTGAAGGCGAAAATCTAATAGAGAAAAAAGCGATATA
The DNA here is from genome assembly GCA_011321895.1 of Thermodesulfatator atlanticus. Taxonomy (GTDB): domain Bacteria; phylum Desulfobacterota; class Thermodesulfobacteria; order Thermodesulfobacteriales; family Thermodesulfatatoraceae; genus Thermodesulfatator; species Thermodesulfatator atlanticus_A. Next base: position 551 of record DROK01000023.1, on the reverse strand, counting down.
TACCGAACCAAAGCGTGGCACCTTAATATATCGATCATCCATAAAACTTACTTCAGGAATATCATAATGATCTTTTTTATAAGAAGCAATCAAATTACCATGCTGATCATAGATAGTAAAAGCCAAAAGATATGGATACATTTCCGCAATTTTCTTAGCCTCATCTAAATACGCAGGAGAACGTGAAATAAGATAAACTTCTAAAATATCAGAGAGAGCAATATAAATATAACGGGAAGAGTTTTGAATACTGGTATTTATAGTTTGAGAGGTAATATATCTAATGACCAGAAAAGAAAAGACAAGAAAGAAAGTTAAGAGGATAAAATAACTCAAAAAGAGTCTAAAGAAGAGACGATCCTTGAGATGAACGATACCCTTAACTATTCTGGTAACCATAGAGCTTAACTTTAATAGGAATTTTTAACTTCTTTAACGATTTTATATCTCCCAGAGATAAGCGAGGTCGAGAAAATAAACATTTATAATCATAATAAACAACCATATCTATTCCATAATCCAACATTATAGGAGATAAACCAACTAAGATT